>NZ_JAUBQH010000062.1:0-38176 GCF_036701145.1 Microcoleus sp. Pol17C6 | reverse complement strand
TCAACGCAGCTCATTTGTCTGTCTTACATGATTGAGCGGCTTGGGTGCGTGAAGCACCGTTTAGTCTAAACTCCAATCTATTTTGACACTATCTTTAGTAGTAAGGTGCGCCGAGGCCCACTCTACTAATTAACTACAGGAGTTACGCAATTGGCACATGGTGAGGGAGTGATCACCGCCTCACCCATCACTTTAAGCAGTCTGGGGCACTGACAAGTGGACAGTCGCGACTAACAACCAAACTCAATCCAGCACGAATAACGTACACTCATATGTGTGCTATTCCTTGGAAAATTGAGCAATTTCCTAGGGAAATCAAGCAACTAAGGGGAGAGAATATTGCCAGTGCCGTCAAGCTAGAATTCCCACAAATCATATTGCTTGCCATGAACTTGCGTGGGGTAGGCGCTCAAAATTTTAGCCGATAAAACTCGTCAAACAATATATCAAATTAAACACGGCTGCTATCAAATTATTTAATTGAGCAACTAAAACTTGCCGAAGTTCCGATATTTATTGTCTAATTTTTTGGTACTGGCACACAAAGGTGTGACAGTTGCGTAAATCCTGCCCAATTTCTCTGTAATGCCTGAAGTCCCTAAATACCCAACGGGTTAGGCGAAGCCATCAACGGCATGGCTAAAAAAACACAAAATTAGCAACACTCAGAAGTTAGAAATAAAATGTAATAAGATAATATTGAAGATGGATTGAGATAGATTTTCATGGTTGACTGGGAAAGGCAGCTTAGCCAAAATTTAAGGCTAGCAACCATTATTAACAGAAACAAGTTTAGATATATAAACCTGAACATCGGGTAGCGAGTGCAATATCCAAAAAATATATAGGTAAAATTGATGGCGACAGACATCCGACACCAGCCGGAAAACGGCTACCATTCAGAACCAACTCAGCCTTCCCCAACAGAAAATTTTAGTAGGCGATCGCCCATGCGCCTCCAGAGAAGCCTGAGTTCTATTGAAACCTGGGGCTTTGGCCTGAGCGGTCATATCGCATGGGTAACAATTGCACCACCAATGTACGCGGCTCTGGGCCCAAATGCAATTTTCGTCTGGCTGCCCGCGGTGCTGTTGGGGGTAATGCTGAACCTGCAAGTGAAGCGCTTAGGGGAACATTGGCCAGAGATGTCAGGGGGAACACCCAACTATATCACCAGGCTACTGAGGAACTATCCCTCTCTGGGTCGCTATGCGGCGTTCGGTTACTTTCTGAGTTGGGTAGTATATCCATCAGTGAATGCGATCGTCATCACAGACCTCATCCAAGCTAACCTGGAACCCTTGGGCATTCCCTGTCCCAGAACAATTCTCATAGTTGGATTCACGCTGATCGCTTATATTGTGGCATTTAGCGGCACTCGCGCTCTAGGAATACTGCACGCATTTTTCGTGTTCCCAGCAATTGGATTTCTACTGGTGTTTGGCATTCAAGGAATGGGATGGTTAGCTTTATCTCCAGAGAGTCCCGGACTTTTCCCCAGCAGTTGGCCAACCTTAACCTTTGTGGACTGGGCTAAGTGGTCATGCTTCGCGATCTACGCTACTTGCGCCTGCGAAACCGCTTCTTCCTTTGTCGCCGACAGCCGTCGTCCCAGTGAAACTTTGCGGTTTCTGAACTTAGCTGCCGCGCTAATTGTGCCGATATTTCTAGCCAACTCCTGGGTACTAATGCGCTTAGCCACCGCTGAAGGACTGGGGGAAGACTCGTTTAAGAATTTATCAGCAGCCGCCGTACCATTTTGGGGCCCGTCAGCTTCATTAATCGTGACACTATTGCTGGCTTCAAGCTGTTTTCTAGCTTGCGCCACTGCGGTTTCTAACTCTCCCCGAATTTTGTACCAACTCGCTCTAGATGGATATGTTGCACCCGTTTTTGCGATCGTTTCCCGCCGAGGTGTTCTGCAACCGGGCTTGATATTTTGCGTTTTAATTAATTTGATCGGTTTATTTTGGATAGATATAACTCGGCTATTGGTGATTGGTTGTGTTGCCTTCATCGTAATGTTGATGTCACTCTATCTCGGACTCTGGCTGCGGCGAGGATCTCCAGAAGTGCGATGGCCTTGGTGGGCATTAGGCTTCTTTATTTTAAATGGTGTGGTGTTGCTGGTTGGAGGCTTAGCTTGGAGTCGGGAAGATGTGCTGATTGGGTTGCTGTTTCCTGTGGTTATTTTCGTAGTCGATGCGGCTATCCGTCGCATTCCCTTTGCACCGTTTCATCCAGAATGGTGGATTCAGCGTTATCGGCAAGATCGCAAGAGCTTGATACCAGATTTTGTGGCGTTTCAGGTTGTAGTCGCGATTTTACTGATTTGTAGCGCCGTTACTGTCGGCTGGTTGTTTGGTATTCCCTTAGAGGCTAACTCAAGTCTTGCCTCTAATCTTTTGGTAGTGCTAGTCTTGAGTATCACCTTTGTCGGGGTAGCCGTTGCCTGTTGGACGAGCATATCCCAGGTTGTCTTAATGGACGAGGCACGAGAGGGAGCAGAACAGCTTTTTACCATTGCCCTAGATGCTATTGTAGTGCTGGATGAAAAAGGTGTAATTCGTCAGACTAATCCCGCTGCTGAAAGCGTCTTCGGAATAGATATTACAAGGCTAATTGGGTCTTACCTGAACAAATTACTACCCGGATTAGCGGCTCAGCCAGAGCAGTGGCTCAGTCGCAGCGAACAAACCCTCAACTTACCCGATGGAAACTCGCGAATCCTCGAAGTTGCCATCTCAAACCGATTCTCTCAACAAGCTTCTCTTTCCAATCAGGATCTCCAAGAATATGTGGCGATCGTGCGCGATATCACCGATCGCAAGCAAGCTCAAGAAGCACTGCAAAAAGCTAATGAGGAACTAGAAATCAAAGTCGAGGAGCGTACATCTGAACTCACCCATACTGTGCAGCAATTGCAAAATGAGATTGAAGAGCGCCAGCGGATAGAAGCAAATCTCAGAGCTATGCAAAATCAAATTGTTGTCCAAGAAAAACTAGCTTCTCTGGGCAGTTTAACCGCAGGGATTGCCCACGAAATCAGAAACCCCTTAAACTTTGTCAACAATTTCTCAGAACTTTCTGCTGAATTAACAGAAGAACTGTTTGAAAAAATTGAAAATCAAGCAGAACGTTTAGATCCCGAAACCAGTGAGGATATTGCCGAGCTATTAACAGATCTCACAGCTAATCTTAAAAAAATCAATCAACACGGTCAAAGAGCAGACAAAATTGTTGGTAATATGCTTTTGCATTCTCGCGGACAAAGCGGTCACTGGGAAGCTACAGATATAAATAGTTTATTAGCCGAATATATCAATCTAGCCTATCACGGGATGCGAGCGAAGGAAGCTGCTTTTAACATTACCATAGAAACCGACTATGACAAAGACATTGGCGAAGTAGAGGTCGTGCCACAAGATATCGGTAGGGTTTTTCTTAACATTATTAGCAATGCTTGCTATGCAGCCTATAAAAAGCAGCAAGAAATCGGACAAGAATTTTCACCGCTGCTTGACGTGAGAACTCGAAATCTTGGTGACGCGATTGAAATCCGCATTCGCGATAATGGCTCAGGTATAAAACCCGAGGTACTCGATAAAATTTTCAATCCCTTTTTTACTACAAAACCACCAGCCGAAGGTACTGGTCTAGGTCTGTCTATAAGTCAGGATGTTATCGTCCAGCAACACCGAGGAGAACTCAAAGTCGAAACAGAAGTTGGAAATTACACAGAGTTTATAATCATATTGCCCCAAAAAAGTAGCAGAAATTAAGGAGTTCAAAAAATGAAAGTAATGGTTGTAGACGACGAAGAAGATATCCAGTCACTGTTCAAGCAGAAATTTAGGAAAGAAATCAAAGCCGGGCAAATTCAATTTCATTTTTGTCTGTCCGCAGAGGCAGCTTTGAACTACTTAGGAAATCAGGATGAAGCGTCTATTGTATTGATTTTATCGGATATTAATATGCCAGGAATGAATGGGCTAGAACTGCTCAGGATTCTCAAAGAAAAGTTTCCCGATTTAAAAGTTTTTATGATTACGGCTTATGGAGATGAGAAAAATTACCAAACCGCAATGGCTTATGGAGCTGATGACTATATTACTAAGCCTGTTAATTTTGATACACTAAAAAATAAAATACTCAACTTGGAGTAAATTCACAAGGAAACATATTTAGTAATTCGTAATGAGTAATTGGTAATTAAAAGGAGTATCTCAGTCGAGTTGAAATTGCTCGATTGCATTTTCCTTCGGTTCTTCTGGAACGCTAAGTCTTTATAAGTTTTAAGAGTCACTAAAAAATTAATATGTCAGCAAAAATAATGTTTGTGGATGATGAAACCGATTTAGAATCTCTAGTTTCCCAGAGATTTAGGAAAAAAATCCGCGCCGAAAAATGGCAGCTTTTTTTTGCCCACAATGGCGTACAAGCGCTGGAAAAATTGAAAGAATACCCGGATGTAGATATAGTAGTGACCGACCTTAATATGCCTGAAATGGATGGCATGACTTTACTCTCTAAACTTAATCAGATAAACCTCCCTTTCAAAACAATAGTTATATCAGCCTATGGCGACCTGAAAAATATAAGAAATGCGATGAACTTCGGTGCTTTTGACTTTCTAACCAAGCCGATAGATTTTCAGGATTTAGAAATTACCCTCAACAAAACGCTGCGCGAGGTGCAACAGTTAAAAGAAAATCTGCGCTTGCGGGAGTCAGAAGCTCGCGCTAGAGAAGAAGCTCAGCATTTACAGAGCTGTATGCAAGACCTAAAAAAGACCCAAGCTCAACTGATTCAGACTGCAAAAATGTCTTCTTTGGGTCAAGTGGTTGCGGGGATTGCCCATGAAATCAATAACCCCGTCAACTTTATCTACGGCAATATCAGCCACGTCAGTGATTATATCCAAGACCTACTCCACCTGCTGCATCTCTATCAGCAGCATTACACTCCTCCCAGTTCGGAGATTAAAACTGAAATCGAAGCCATAGATTTGGAATTTCTGATAGCAGATTTACCCGCAATTCTGGCTTCGATGAAAGGGGGTGTTGACCGCATTCAGAAGATTGTTTTGTCTTTGCGTAACTTCTCAAGGTTGGATGAAGCTCATATAAAGCCTGTTGACATTCACGAGGGGATAAAAAGCAGCCTGATGATTTTGCACAATCGACTTCACACAAGGGCAGCGCGTCCAGAGATTCAAGTGATCGAGGACTACAGCGCTCTGCCTTTAGTCGAATGCTATGCTGCAGAAGTAAACCAGGTGTTTATCAACATCCTTTCTAATGCGATTGATGCTTTGAAGGAGTACAACAAACAACGGTCACTAGAGGACATCCGCGCTTGCCCGCTGGCCATTACTATTCGCACTTTTCTGCTAGAGGAAAAATCCCGTGTCGTCATTCAAATTCTGGACAATGGGCCGGGAATGACCGCCCTGGTGAAAGACCGTATTTTTGAACCATTTTTTACTACTAAGCCTGTAGGTGAGGGTACTGGTTTGGGTCTCTATATCAGCTACCAAATTGTACAGGAGAAGCATGGGGGCGCATTGAAGTGTTTTTCAGAGGTGGGGCAGGGAACAGAGTTCTGGATTGAAATTCCAATCAGACAAACGAGGACGACACTCAACCTTAGCTAATCCATCGACTTTTACCAAACTCAGAGCCTATTCTAGCCATCCGGTTTGCCATTGCAGAAACCAGCCTTTTCATTACTCCTGAAATAATCTATAATAGGACGTAAAGTAGATAAAAATTACTCGTTGGATAAGTTAATGAACCCCAGGAGTTCAAAAAATGTCGCCTACAACCGAAATGGCTCTCAAGATGCCAGCTAAAATATTATTTGTGGATGACGAGCCAGATTTAGAATGTTTAATTTCCCAGAAATTTAGAACCAAGATCCGCACAGGAGAATACCAAGTTTTTTTTGCACATAATGGCGTAGAAGCGCTTTCCAAGTTGCTAGAACAGCCGGATATAGATATTGTACTGACAGACATTAATATGCCAGTGATGGATGGTATGGCTTTGCTCGCGAAACTTAACGAGCTAGTTACTCTGGTCCAAACAGTAGTTATATCTGCCTATGGCGACTTGGGAAATATCAGAAAGGCGATGAACGGTGGGGCCTTTGATTTTTTGACGAAGCCTATAGATTTTCAGGATTTAGAAATTACAATTAACAAAACATTGTCCCATGTGCAACAACTAAAGGAAAACGAGCGCTCCCGCCAAGAAAGAGAGGAGAAATTGCGGCAATCCGAAGCGCGAGAGCGAGAAAAAGCCATCCAACTAGAACTGGCACTGCAAAATTTACAGCGCACCCAGTCTCAGCTTATTCAGACTGAGAAAATGTCGAGCTTAGGACAACTAATTGCAGGTATTGCCCACGAAATTAATAATCCTGTTAACTTCATCTATGGCAACTTAACTTATGTCGCCGATTACACTCATCAGCTATTGAGTTTAATCACACTTTACCAACAGCACGATGCCGACAAATACCCTGAAATCGAAGCTTTGATTGAGCAAATAGAGCTGGAATTTATCAAAGAGGATATGCCTAAAATGCTGTCTTCGATGCAATTGGGGGCAGAACGTATCCGTCAGATTGTGGTGACGTTGCGGAACTTCTCGCGCCTAGACGAAGCTGAGATGAAACCCGTTAATATTCATGAGGGAATCGATAGCTCTCTAGTAATTTTGCAGAGTCAGCTCAAGGCTAAGCCGAATTCTTCGTCTATTCAAGTTATTAAAGAATACGGAGATTTGCCACAAATAGAATGTTATGCCTGTCAGTTGAATCAGGTATTTATGAATTTGCTAAGCAATGCCATTTATGCCTTGAATCACTATGATAAAAAACTCTGCCCTGAGCAAATTAAAAACGAGCCTAGGACGATTACGATTGCTACTTCTATGCTGAATCGCGAGTGGGTAAGAATCAGTTTTAAAGACAATGGCCCGGGGATGACAAGTGATGTAATAAATCGGCTGTTTAATCCTTTTTTTACAACTAAACCTCTGGGTGATGGCACGGGCTTGGGATTATCGATCAGCTATCAGATTGTGGTGGAGAAGCACGGCGGAGATTTGAAATGTTTTTCGCAGCCAGAGCGAGGTTCAGAATTTGTGATTGAGATTCCGATTAGGCAGAATAATCGGATAGAGATGAAGGCGAGTTAAGGGGAATTAAACAAAAAATCAGCAAAGTCTGGTAAAGTCTATAATCCCGATCGCACTTCCCCAATTTCTCTGTAATTTCTGAAGTCCCCCAAACACCGAACGACCTAGCTGAAGCCCTCAATAGTAGATTTTGAGTGGTTTGTCAACTTGTCAGTGTCCCGGACTGGTTAAGGTGAGGCGTGAGGGCGCCCTCACCTTAACCAGTTGCGTAACTCTTGAACTAATAACTAATGACTAATGATTACCTTCCTCCGACTACAACATTTTTAATCCGCAAATGGGGGCCGCCGACGCTTACGGGTAGACCGCTCTGACCGCCTTTACCACAACCGCCGTAGGCATAAACCGAGTCGTTTCCTATCGACTCAATATCCTTTAACGTCTGAAATACATTGCCGCTTAAAGTGACATCGCTGACCGGTTCGGCCAATTTGCCGTCGCGAATCATGAACCCTTGAGCCGCCGCAAAGGTAAACATTTCGCCGTTGGTTTGTCCTCCCAACATCCGCACTGCATAAACTCCTTCGTCAATGTCGGCAACCATTTCGTCAAAAGAATGTTCGCCAGACTCGATCGCAGTATTAGTCATCCGCACCAAAGGCATAAAAGTAGCACTCAGAGCCCGGGCATTTCCCGTCGGACTTTCGCCCATTTTTCCCGCAGTCTCGCGATTGTGCATCCGAGCCGCTAAAACTCCATTTTTAATTAAATGCTTGCACTGAGCCGGCACGCCTTCGTCGTCGTATTTCAAAGTTCCCGGCAATCCCGGCACAGTTGCGTCGTCTATTACATTCAATTGTTCGATCGCCACAGGCTTGCCCAAAGTCAACAATTCCTGCATTTTCGGGTTTTCGTAAATACCATCTGCTTCTGACAAATGCCCGAAAGCTTCGTGAATAAACACCCCCGATAAATAAGGGTCTAAAATCACCGGATACTGACCGCCTTTCACCGATTTTGCCTCTAGTTGCTCCACAGCTCGAACGGCCGCACTCTTAACACGATCTTCAATATTTGTCAAGACATCGTAATCCGATCGCGAGTGAATCGACTCAAACCCTTGGCGGACGACACCGCCCTCGCCGCGGGCGATCGCCCCGAAACGTCCGGTCACGTCCAAGCGCTCTTGAGCGATGCAAGTACCTTGAGAATTCACAAAATAAGTAATCCCAAATCTGTCGCTGTAACCTGCCATTGTCGTCTGAATTCGCGGGTCATAATCTAACAGCAACTGATTGTAAGATTCGAGCAATTTCCGCTTTTCGGCTAGAGTAATAGAGCGCGGGTCGCGGCCCAATTCCACCGCTACATAATCTTGAATCGGGGTGACATCTGCTAGTATAGTTTTTTCGCTGCCAACCAAACGAGACTGCACTACAGCTTCTTCAATGCGGTCTTTTAACTCATCTAAACCGTTAAAAGTTACAAAACTCCAGCCGCCTTTGTGACAGGCGCGGATGCCACCGGCGAGACTAAAACTTCGGTTGACAGCATCTAACTGAGGACCGCGAAAACTAATCGCAGTTGACTCGCTTTGTTCGAGGCGAACTTCCAGATAATCCACGCGATCGCGGTAAGGTGCGATCGCTTCCATCAACTGTTCTTGCATCAAATTGCCCCTATGAATGATTAGCCGTAGCGCTGAAAAAAATTATTGCTAACCTTATTTTAGCTAATAACTCCCGTCTTTCGGGTACGCGCTGCCCCACCGCTGTGGTGCGGGAGCATGGCGCGCCCTACCCGATTAAGGGGGAGTCAGTCGATTTGAGATTTGAGATTTGAGATTGACCCGTCGTGAGTCTGCGAAGGAATGAATCCGGGGGCTTATGACCACATTACTTTCGGTCAGTCGATTTGAGATTTAAAACTTTTTCCATAGAATTGATGATGAGAGGCTTGGCGATCGCCGACGTTCGGCAGGCGTCCTAGAACACAAAAAACTCGCGCCCGCTTGCGAAAAGCCCGGTATGCCGAAAATCTTGCATTTGCCTAGAGAAATCAAACTAAACTAAATCTATCTAAAGATCTAAAAAATATATCTTAACCGCCGGCAGATGGAATACTTGAAGGTGAAAAAAATTCAAATTTCACCGTATTTAGCAGCAATTTCGGCATCAATAGCAATTTTGGTCGGAGTTAGCATTTTAGATCGATCGGAACAGCGGCGGTTTTTTCACTACAACCGCGCTAGCACCCTCGATCGGCTCAGCACAGTCCGTTCTAAGCTCGAAGGCTCTTTGAATTCCCGCCTGTTTTTGATGCGGGGTTTGGGGGCCTACCTTTCCAACAACCCCAACATCACCGAAGCCGAGTTTACAGCGACGGCGAGAATTCTGGTGGCACAGCAACCGGGAATCCGCGCCATAACTTTAGTTAAAGGCACGACGGTCGCTTACATTTACCCACGGGAGGGAAATGAAGGGGTGATCGGGGTTGACTTGACGGCGCTACCCGAACAGCGGCAAATGGTCAAAGAGGTCATCCGAACCAGAAAAACTTTGCTAGCCGGGCCCGTGAAATTATTGGAGGGGGACGAGACTTTCATCAGCCGATCGCCGATTTTTCTCACACCCTCCGGCGCCGAGCCTGAAACAGGAGTTTACTGGGGCTTGACAGGTCTAATCATCGACAAAAATTCCCTGATTGAGGAAGCAGGACTCAACGACTCCTCAGCAAAGCTCCAATACGCTCTGCGGGGCAAAGACGGGAAGGGAGCATCCGGCCCTGTGTTTTTCGGTGACGGGTCAATTTTTCAGCACAATCCCGTGCTGCTGGAAGTAACTTTGCCCAACGGTTCCTGGCAGTTGGCAGCAATTCCGGCGGGAGGATGGCCTGCGAGTTCGCCGTTTCGGGGCTGGCTGCTTTTTGGAGGTGGCTTGCTGGCACTTTTGAGCGGGGCGGTGGTTTTTAGCTGGGTGTACGGTCGTGCGAAACTGCGTGCGAGCGAAGTTAAGTATCGGCAATTAGTTGAGAATGCTAACAGCATGATTGTGCAGTTAGACAGTGAAGGCAAGATTACTTTTTTTAACGAGTGTGCTGAAACTTTTTTCGGGTATTCAGAAGCAGAAATCATTGGCAAAAGTGCGATCGGCACAATTATACCGAAAACAGATTTATCCGAAAGTGACCTGGCGGCAATGATTCGAGACTGTTTGACACAGCCGGAAAAATACTTCCAAAACGAAAATGAAAACATCCGCAGCAATGGAGAAAGGGTGTGGATAGCGTGGACAAATAAACCTTTACTAGATGCGAAGGGAAATGTGGCAGGACTGCTTTGTATCGGGACGGATATTAGCGATCGCAAACAAGCTGAAATCGCCCTCCAAGCTTCTGAATCGGAACTTCGAGCTTTGTTCGCTGCCATGAACGACGTAATTTTTGTGATTGATATTGAGGGACGTTATCTAAAAATTGCGCCCACAAATCCAGAACTTTTATACAAACCGTCGGCGGAACTTATAAACAAAACTCTGCACGATATCCTGCCACAAGAAACAGCAGATTTTTTCCTCAGTCAAATTCAACTTACCGCCGACACAAAACAGACCCGTTCCATAGAATACAGCCTGCAAATAGACCACCAAGAAGTTTGGTTTGTCGCTAACATTTCTCCAATGCAGGAAAACACTTTTATTTGGATAGCCCGCGACATTACGGAGCGCAAGCAAGCTGAAAGTTGGTTGACCGGTCAAAAACAAATTTTAGAAATGATTGCTAAGGGCACAAATCTTGGCGCTACTTTAAATACTTTAGTTGAAATTATCGAACAACAATCTAGAGATGTCATGGGTTCAATATTGCTTCTCGCTCCAGACGGCAAACATTTGCTGCACGGAGCAGCGCCCAGTTTGCCCGACAGTTACAATGCTGCTATTCATGGCATAGCCATCGGCCCGGATGTCGGTTCCTGTGGCACTGCTGCCTTTAGCCGCCAACAGGTGATCGTTACAGATATTGCCAGCGATCCTTTGTGGGAAAATTTTCGAGATTTAGCCTTGAGTTTTGGACTGAGAGCTTGCTTGTCTACTCCTATTTTTTCATCTCAGGGTCAGGTTTTGGGAACTTTTGGAATGTATTATTCCCAACCGCGCCACCCCCATCTTTTTGAGCTGCAATTGATAGAGGCGATCGTAAACTTAGCAGGAATTGCGATCGAACGCAAACAAGCAGAAGAAAGTCTCAAACAACTCAACCAAGAACTAGAAGATAGAGTCAAACAGAGAACTGCTCAATTGATGGAAACTGAAGAACGCTGGCAGTTAGCACTCAAAGGCAACAATGACGGCATTTGGGACTGGAACTTGCAAACAGGTGAACTTTTTGTGTCAGAGCGTTTTAAGGAAATCACTGGTTACGAAGATAGTGATATTAGCGATTACAATAACAAATGGAATAAGAGTTTACATCCCGATGATTTAGCGATTTCTCAGCAACTTCTTCAAGAACACTTGGAGAGAAAAACGCCGCATTACATCACCGAATACCGATTGTGGTGCTACAACAGCGCCTACAAATGGATATTGAGTCGGGGACAAGCTTTGTGGGACGCATCTGGAAAAGCAGTCCGCATGGTTGGTTCAATTACTGACATTACGGAGCGCAAACAAGCAGAGGAAGCACTGCAGGAAAGCGAGGCAAAATTCCAAAAGCTGTCTGCTAATTTGCCTGGAATCATTTATCAATTTTTGTTATGTCCCGATGGCTCTTTTAGTTTTCCTTACATAAGTGCTGCTTGCCGAGAAATTTTTGAGTTAGAACCAGAAGATGTTCTGAAAAATGCGGCTTTGGTCACAGATTTGATTTATCCCGAAGACCGCCAAAATTATGACGAATCTGTTGCTATTTCAGCCCTAAATCTGCAACCGTCGCAGTGGGAAGGACGGATGCTGCTACCTTCCGGCAAAATTCATTGGTTTCAGATAAATTCGCGTCCTGAAGCTAAAGAAAACGGCGATCTTCTTTGGGACGGCATCGCCGTTGATGTTACAGATCGCAAACAAGCTGAATTAGCTTTGCAAGAAAGCCAGCAGTTTATTCAAAAAGTAGCATCAGCTACTCCCGGTATTTTGTATCTCTACGACTTAGAAGAAGAGCGAAACATCTACGCTAATACTTCAGTGTTCGGGCTTTTGGGCTATACATTTGATGAGATTACAGCGATGGATTCGTCATTGATGCCTCAGTTAGTACACCCCGAAGATTTGCCTAAAATTATCAAACATCACGCGAGCTTTGTAGGAGTTGAAGATGGCGAAATTAGGGAAATTGAGTACCGGATGCGGGCCGCAGATGGTGAATTCTTATGGCTGCAAAGTCGGGATACTATTTTTAGCAGGAATGTTGACGGTCAGGCTAAGGTAATAATTGGATTTTGCCAGGATATTACGACTCGCAAGCAAGCAGAGGAAGCACTGCGACAAAGCGAGGCGCGAGAAAGAGAAAAAGCTCGAGATTTAGAGTCAGCGCTGCAGGAATTGCGCTCTACTCAAACTCAGCTCATCCAAACTGAAAAAATGTCTTCTTTGGGGCAATTAGTGGCTGGGATTGCACACGAGATTAATAATCCCGTTAACTTCATTTACGCTAATATTGATTATCTAAACCAGTATACAAAACAGTTGCTTGATCTGGTGAGTCTTTACGAACATGAGTATCCCGAACATAATTCAAAAATTGTGGAGCGCATTCAAGAGATAGATTTGGATTTCATGGCTGAGGATTTAAGAAAACTTGTGGGTTCAATGCAGGTAGGAACCGAGCGCATCCGGCAAATTGTGTTGTCCCTCAGAAATTTCTCACGACTGGATGAATCCGCAATGAAGCCGGTCGATATTCACGTGGGGATTGAAAGCACTTTGTTAATTTTGCAGCACCGCTTGAAGAGTCGGGACAGCCGCCCGGAAATTGAAGTAATTAAGGAGTTTGGAAACCTGCCACTGGTGGAGTGCTATGCGAGCCAACTGAATCAGGTGTTTATGAATATTATTGCTAATGCAATTGATGCTATTGAAGAACGATATCACCAGTTATCGGTTCCACAATTAGAGACCAAGAGTGGCCGCCTTACTATTTCCACTGATGTAACCACCCAGAACACTGTGAGGGTAGAAATTTCGGACAACGGTACGGGGATTCCCGATGGGATAGTTGAACGAATTTTTAACCCATTTTTTACTACGAAAGCTGTGGGGAAAGGTACGGGGTTGGGAATGTCTATC
Organism: Microcoleus sp. Pol17C6; assembly: GCF_036701145.1. NCBI lineage: Bacteria > Bacillati > Cyanobacteriota > Cyanophyceae > Oscillatoriales > Microcoleaceae > Microcoleus > Microcoleus sp. Pol17C6. The sequence goes on along the minus strand of NZ_JAUBQH010000062.1, from coordinate 24,750 downwards.
GCGCACTCGATTGTGGTGGAAAAGCACAAGGGCAAGATTGACTGTATTTCGTCCATAGGATGCGGAACAACTTTTAAGATTGAGATTCCGATCCACCAAGTGTATAAATAGTCTGGTGCGTCACTCGATCTTAAATTTTAGATTAGAGATTGACTCCACAGTGGTAGGGGGGGTTAGCAATTCTTAATTTTCAGGCGCGGAGCGATAAGCTGACGCACCCTACAAGTTAACGACTAAAATAGACTGAAGCTGCTAAGGCAGCGGTGCTGCATCAAACCTTTAATTGTATAAAAATTGACATGATGGGATTAATCCTGGAAGCGCTGCAAGCAATGGGACACAATGTCCGTTGGATGTCTTGGAATTTGTTTTTGAGTTTAGTACCGCTGGGCCTGAGTTTTTGGCTGTTCCGCAAACCTCGATCGCGCTGGCTGCTGTGGGGTACGGGCATTCTCCTGGGCGCTACTTTTTTGCCCAGTACGCGCCATGTTTTTAACTATCTGAAGCACATTGTGCAAGATGTAGGAAAAACTTACCTTTTGGGCGCGATCGCGATTACGCTGGCACTGATGGCTTTAGACATCTGGGTACTGCGGCAGCGCGGAGTTCGCTCTCTCCGCTGGTGGGGCGGTTTTTTCTGGTTTATCGCATTTTTGCCCAATGCGCCCTACGTTTTAACTGATATCATTCACCTGATTGAGCAGATTAAAGAGGGGAACTCGGTATGGACTGTGACTCTAGCTTTGATCCCGCAGTATCTGGCGTTTATGCTGGTCGGGTTTGGGGCTTACGTCCTGTCGGTGATGAATTTGGGTTACTATTTGAAGCAACAGGGTTGGAGTAAATTTATCCTGGCAACAGAGATAACTATACACGCACTTTCGGCGATCGGAATTTATTTAGGGCGATTTATCCGCTTCAACACTTGGGATATTCTTACTAACCCCGATGCGCTAGTTAACACAGTAATGAACGATTTGATAGGTAAGCGTCCGGTTTTAGTAATGGCTGTAACTTTTGTAGTAATTGCTGTTTTGTATTGGGTAATGAAACAAGTAATTTTAGGAATTAGCCAGCGATTTTACAGCAGTAAATTGCAGTCGGCGTTGTCCGGCGAAAGCGCCACTGCTTCTGATCCCATCGATTGGAGATTTTAGATTTGAGATTAAAGGATTGACTCCACAGATGAATCTAAGAGCTTGAACTAAGATCCCAACTTTTTTATCTCCACCAGTTAACTCGGAAAAAAAGTTTCCGCCTGGGGGTGAGACAAATTTTTTCGCAAAACTCCGAAATAAATTACTGCTGCGGTTTGTCACAAGACTTGATATGTTAAAAAAGTCAAAGTAGTTTTGTAAACAGCAAAGATGAATCGATTTGACCGTCAGTTGTGGCAGAGATTTATTGCGATCGCTCAACCTTACTTTTATCCTTTAGAGCCTGGGGGAGGCAGAATCTTTTTAGGATTAGTAGCGCTGTTGTTGATATTTCTCTTCGCTGCGATGTTTGTACTCGTCAGCGCTGTATGTTTGGGTGCTCAAGTCTTATTTCCAGAGGCTTTTAATGGAGTTGCGGCTGGTTTAGCTACTTTAATCAAAGGAATTATCTACTCACCGAAAATTGCGATCGTTGGTTTAATGCTAATCCTCCCGCTAGCTGCTTTTGTCTTTTTTAGAAGCAAGTTGATACCGCGCTGGAAACAGTGGGCAATGTTAGCTCTCCTGCTATTTTTGTCACTATCTGTTAGTGGAATTAACGTAGTGATTAGCTATATTAGTAATTTTTTCACGACAGCACTGGCTGAAAAAGATCAGATTACTTTTTGGCGGTTTATGTGGGTTTATGCTGGAGTTTTTATTATCGGTACCCCGATAGTTGTTATTTACGGCTATACCCAAGATAAACTGGGATTGTACTGGCGAGAGTGGATGAGTGAGAGTTTCCTGGGTAGTTATTTTCAAAACCGCGCTTATTACGAAATCAATTCTCAGAAGGAAATCGACAATCCCGACCAGCGGATTGCTGAAGATATCAAATCTTTCACTAGCACAAGTTTAGAGTTTTTGCTGCTGATATTGGGGGCAGTGATCGATATTATTTTTTTTACAGGCATTCTGTGGTCTATTTCCAAAGGTCTTTCGATCGGACTAATTATTTATGCTGTCTTTGGCACGACAGTTATGGTAATTTTTGGCAAAAGGTTGATATTTTTGAACTTCAATCAGCTCTCCAAAGAGGCTGACTTTCGCTATGGATTGGTTCACATTCGGGACAATGCAGAATTAATTGCTTTTTACCGAGGAGAAGCACAGGAATCTGTTCAGGTGAAACACCGATTTTTAAAAGCAGTTAGGAATTTTCATTTACTAATTGGTTGGCAGCGTAATTTGGGATATTTTAGAGTTGGCTATAGATATGCAACTTATATTATTCCCTCCTTATTCCTGGCTTCTATCTACTTTGCAGGTGAGATCAGATACGGCGATATTACTCAATCTGAATTTGCTTTTCGTCAGGTTTCAGAAGCCTTTTCTTTGGTTGTATATAGGATTGAAAGCTTGAGTTTATTTGCAGCGGGAATTAATCGTTTAGCCACGTTTAATGAGTTTTTAATAGATAAAAAAAGTGCTGTTAAACTAGAATTAAGAACAATCGATACAGTTATAAGTTCGCAATTGACACTGGAACACGTTACTTTAGATACTCCGCAGCATCAAAAAACTTTAATTAGAGATTTGTCGGTAGCCGTGTCGCCCGGTGAAGGACTGTTAATTGTCGGTCAAAGCGGTGCTGGGAAGAGTTCTTTGCTGCGGGCAATTGCGGGCTTGTGGCAATCGGGAACCGGCCGTTTGGCGCGGCCGGAATTGGAGGAAATGCTGTTTTTGCCGCAGCGTCCTTATATGATTTTGGGTAGTTTGCGATCGCAACTGTTGTATCCCAATACCAGCAGCGAGGTTGATGAGGAAAAATTGCGCCGCGTTTTGGCATCAGTAAACTTAGCCGATTTGCCGGACAGATTGGGCGGTTTTGATGCGGATTTAGATTGGGGTGAGATTTTGTCACTGGGAGAACAGCAACGTTTAGGTTTTGCTAGATTGTTATTGACTGAACCGAGATACACTATTTTGGATGAGGCGACAAGTGCTTTGGATTTGAAGAACGAGCAACATTTATACGAGCAGTTGCAAGCCACTAAAACTACGTTTGTGAGTGTCGGCCACCGATTGAGTTTAGTGAAATATCACCAGCAGGTTTTGGAACTTCTGGGCGATGGGAGTTGGCGGCTGCTTTCGGCCCAAGAATACCGCGCTAGTGCGACAAATTTTGGCTGATACAGCGCTGCTTTCAAAAATTGTAAATTTACCCGGTTTTTGGTTCGCCGTGGGTTGTGGTGCGGTTGGAGATTTATGGTTTGGTGCCATAAATTAAGCGCCGCGCCTCCACTCTACAATAGGTTTTACGGGTAGGAAATAGCAACAATTAATGCAGATTAACTCCCCGTTTCTCATACCATATTAGATTAAAGAATTAAAGAATTGGGAATGACTGATTGTGTATTGGTTTGGAGTATGGGCCTAGAGTTGCATTTTTTTAAACTGGTATCACAATCGATAATTGGGTATAAATATCTAAAACTGCCCAAACAACAAAAAGCAAGCTGAACTTTGGTAGATTCGATTCAATTGCTCGCCCGCGAGAACTCACACAATATAATAGAAGATAGATTTTTAGTATAGACGAGATTCCTACCTTGACTACTCCGATTCCTCAAAACTTTGTGCAAACGATCGCCAAACAGCGCGGTGTCACAGATGCCGAGTTAGAAACTGTGTTTATGGCTCTCGACGGTCAATCTACAGCGACGATCGCCACAAAGCTTGGCATTAGCGACATCGCCGTTCGCAAAAGACTTGGCGAAGTTTACAAAAAGTTTCATATCGGGGGGAACGGCCCTGGAAAGCTTTCGGAATTGAGGCATCAGTTGCTGTTTTCATACCACATCGATCAGGGAACGAGCGATTTTAGTGGAGGTAAAGGCTCTCTATTGAAGATGGCGATTGGACACCGACAGGAAGATTGGGGTCAAGCACCGGATGTTTCGGTTTTTTACGGACGGACTGAAGAATTAACTACTTTAAAGCAGTGGATTGTATCAGATAATTGTCGCCTAATAGCGCTGCTTGGTTTGGCTGGTAGCGGCAAAACAACTCTGTCGGTGCAGTTGGCAAAACAGGTACAGAATGAGTTTGATTTTGTGATTTGGCGATCGCTGCGATCGACACCCGCACCATCCGACTTCCTAGGGAGCTTAATTCAACTTTTTTCTAACCAACAAAAACCCGATGTGCCGTTAGCGGAACCCTCGAAGAGGATCGACCTCAACAGCAAAATTTCGCGTTTGGTCGAGTATTTGCGAAAACACCGCTGTCTGGTAATTTTAGACGATTTTGAAGCGGTTCTCCGACCCGAAGAATTAGCGGGACACTACCGCGAAGGCTACGAAGGATATCGAGATTTAATTGTGCGGCTCTGTGAGGTCAATCATAATAGCTGTTTACTGCTAGTTAGTTCGGAAGAGCCTACGGAACTGGCTTTGCTGGCGGGAGAAAAAGTGCGGTCTTTAAAACCTGCTATTTCCGAGGAAATAGCGCGGGAAATTTTTCAAGAAAAAGGTTTGTCGGCTCAAGATCAAGAGTTGAAAATCTTGTTATCCCGGTACGGAGGCAATCTGTTAGCATTAAAGATTGTAGCGACAACAATTAACGAGTTTTTCGAGGGAAATGTTTTAAAGCTTTTGGAAGCAACGGCGTTATTTATTGAAGAACATATCAGCAATTTGCTAGCGCAGCAGTTCGATAGAATGTCGAGTTCAGAACAAGAGATTGCCTACTGGATTGCTATTGCTCAAGGCCCGATTTCCCTGGCGACTTTGCGAGAGCAGATGTTGGTCAATTCATCGCTTTCAGATTTGCTTAAAAATCTCGATTCTCTGGGTCGTCGCTCGCTGATTGACAAAATTAGTGAGGGCGGGGAAACTGTTTTTATTCTTCAGCCCTTGATCGTGCAATATGTGACCGACCGATTAGTCGATCAGATTCGAGCGGAGGTTTTGGAGACGGTTAAGACGCAAGGAATAGAAAGAATGGGGCTATTGAAAACTCACAAATTGAGCATCAATATTGCTAAACGGAAAGGGGATAAAGGCGAGGGAAGTCGCTCTATTTTAGCATTAGTAAAAACTCGGTTGCAAGTGTTGTTTGTGAAGACGACAGGCTCTGAAGAACCGCTAAATATCTTGAATAAAGTTGCCTCTGAGCTGGAGGATAAATCCATTCTTGAGGTGGGATATGCTAGGGAGAATCTGGCGCAGATTATTTCTGAAATTCAGCGATAAGAAAAAAGCGATCGCCCTTTGACAAAAGCGATCGCCCAATTTTCAACACAAACAGAGTTCGATAAAATTATTTGACAATGCCAAAAACCGATGCAGATTCAGACCGTGTAATTTTGTCCAAAGCAGGCGATTTTTGAGCTTGGGCAATCTTGGGAACCAAAAGTTGATTCGCATAAATCCGAGGATTTTGTTGAGCAATTTGGATGTAAGATTGGCGGACTTCTGCGTTGACTGCGACAGTCTTGGCATCGTAGACTTGCATCGCCATGTTGGGATAAAAACCAATGCCGACAATCGGTATCAAAAAGCAAAATGCGATCGCCACTTCCCGAGGTTTAGCATCAATAAACGGTGCATCACCCGGCAAAACGCAACTATTACCGAAACAAACCGCTTCATCCAGATTGTTTCTCTGATTCTGCAAATTTAGATCCTCAAGGTCGCAAGCCGCTAGTGTCCCACAGTTGTAAAATAACTGTCGCAGCATCGACAGCAAATAAATCGGCGTCAAAATCAGTCCTACTGCCGCCAGGAACACTGTCACCGCGCGGAAAGAACCGCTGTACATATCGCTAGTTGCGACGCCCACAAACACTGAGAGTTCGCTAGCAAAACCGCTCATTCCGGGGAGTGCCAAGGATGCCATCGCGCCTGCGGTAAACAAGGCAAATACTTTCGGCATGACTTTTCCAATCTCGCCCATCTCGTCCATGATCATTGTATGGGTGCGATCGTAAGTAACGCCAGCCAGGAAAAACAATACTGAGGCGATTAAACCGTGGGAAATCATTTGCAACAGCGCCCCGTTGATTCCCAAATCCGTGAATGAAGCAATACCCAACAACACGAATCCCATGTGAGAAATCGACGAATTCGCTAGGCGGCGCTTCATGTTCGATTGGCCGAAGGAATTCAGCGCGCCGTAGATAATGTTGACCACGCCGAGCACCGCCATAATCGGTGCAAAGTAAACGTGTGCTTGGGGAAGAAGTTCCAAATTCAGGCGAATCAGTCCGTATCCGCCCATTTTCAGCAATACGCCGGCCAGAATCATCGACACGGGAGAAGATGCTTCACCGTGGGCATCAGGTAGCCAAGTGTGGAAGGGGAAAATCGCCAGTTTCACACCGAAGGCAATCAGCAATCCCGCATAAAGCAGTAATTCTAAACCGAGTGGGTAATCCTTCAAGCCTAGTTCTACCATGTCGAAGGTGGGGGTGCCTCCGCCGTAGAATGCCATTGCTAAGGCAGCTATCAAAATAAAGATGGAAGCGCCTGCGGTGTAAATCAAGAATTTGGTAGCTGCGTAGCGACGGTTTTGTCCGCCCCAAATCGAGATGAGGAGGTACACCGGAATTAGTTCTAGTTCCCAGACAATGAACAGTAGCATGATGTCTTGGGCGACGAACACTCCTATTTGTGCGGAGTACATCACCAGCATCAGGAAGTAGAAGAGTCGTGGCTTGCGATCGACTTCCCAGGCTGCAAAGATTGATAGTGTCGTCACCAATCCCGCCAACAGTACCAACGGAACAGACAGTCCGTCAACCGACACAGACCAGTTGAGGCCTAAAGAAGGTATCCAGGAATATTGCTCTACGATTTGGAAAGTAGAGATGCTTGGATCGTAATGAGTCCAAAACACCCAGCACATTAATACAAAATCTGCGATACCTACGCCTAGGGCATACCAGCGAATGGTTTTGCCGTCTGTATCCGGCAGAAAAGGGATGGCGATGGAAGCTAGCAGGGGTAGGATGACTATTGCGGTCAGCCAAGGAAATTGATCCGCTATCATAGTGAGAATAAATACTTAGTTGGAAGTTACCAAAATTATAATACTAAATTTAATTAAAACTTAAGATTTATTCATAAATATTTTTTATATCGAGACAAATGCGGAGAATATTATCACGAATTGCTACACACGTCAATTGATTTTCGATTTTTGATTTTCGATTCAGGACTTACGCACAAAAAAATATAGCGTTTTGTAGGCGCAATCTGCCTGTGGTTGCGCCTATTCTGGTAGATGGTTGGGCAAGTCTTGTGTATTAAGGGCGATCGAAAATGAGCTTTCAATCAGCCTTCAATCTGGATCAACTCCCAATTCGCGCAACTTAGCCGCCAATCGTTCAGCCCTTTGCCTTTCCTGGTCAGCCCTTTGCCTTTCTTGTTCAGCCCTTTGCCTTTCTTGTTCAGCCCTTTGCCTTTCTTGCTCAGCTTGTTCTGAACTCCACAGCAACAAATTACCTCCATTATCCCACCAGCGCAGCCAGTTCATGGTTTGTCCCAACCTTTCCCCCGACCAAATTCCCAGATATAGTTCCAATTGTGGAATCCAGACACGCCCCTGCTCATTGGCTGAATGTAAAACATATCGCCCATCTTGCAAATACCGCACTTCTAAAATACCTTCGTAGGGATCGTAAGTGACATAAGTAGGTACTTGAAGAATCTGTTCGTAAAAGTGAAGTTTGCCATAGGGAGGAGTTGCTCTGACTGATAGTTCTCCTCCCTCTGCTTCCGAGAGAAATTCCATCACGATCGCCACATTAGCACCCTCAGTATTAGGAGTATAACTACGACGAATTACTCCCTCTGCTAGAGGATTCACTTGAGGCACATAAAACCAGTCTGGAGCTTTGATAACAATCTTTTTATTGACTGTGGCCACTAACCCCAAATTAGAGGCAATCAGCATTTCTGGCTGGATACATCCTGCTGCTCCCAGTGCATCGGTGAGAGCAGCCGCGAGAGAAGGTTGTTGAGTATTTTCCACCGGATCGTCGGGTAATATGTAGTTAGCTGGTAGGGGTTCCCAGGTGACGGTTGGTTGGGCTTTGATAGACGGGGCTTCGAGTACCATTGTATTAACCCTCAACCAGAAATGTTTGTGTAAATTGGTTTATTTTAACTTAAGTTGCTAGTTATTGTAAAAACAAAGAAGGTTGAAAACTGATGTAAATATTCAGAGCGATCGCGAGCGAGTAAAAAGCCGATCGCCAAAAGATGCAATTAAAGTGCGATCGACCAATTGCGATAGCCATTTTTCCGCTATTCCCCCCTCCCCGTAAAAAGCCCCCGCCAACTGTCCGTAAACCGCACCAGTTGTATCCGCGTCGTCGCCCAAATTCACAGCCAACAAACAGCCTTCAGCAAAAGAAGAACTATTGTAAAACGCCCAAAGTGCCGCCTCCAAAGACTTGACAACATAACCCGTACCTTTAATTTCAGGAGGTTGTCGCCGTTTAAAAGAACCCGCCGCAATCTCATCAATCTCTGCTACCAGCGGATTAGCTGCCCAATATCCAGAAATCGGACAATATCTTTCCGAAAGCAACACATCTTTAGCAACTCCATTCACAGCCCCCGCAATTAAAGCACCAAAATAGCGGCAAGCATCCACACAAGTAGCAGCACCGTGAGTAGTTATCGAACTTTGTCCAGATTTTTCTATTACTTCTAAAGGATTATTCGCATAAAACAAAGGCACGGGAGCCAAGCGCATAATCGAACCATTGCCAGCAGTCTGAGCATCGGTAAAACCGCAGTAAGGTTTTCTTGTATCTTCAAACTTCCAAAGTGCTTGTTGAACCGTATTGCCAATATCAAAACATTCACCAGTGCTGCTCAAATGTCCCTCTCGCCACCACCGCACATAAGTTTCTAACTGATGGACAGGATCGAAACCTTGTTTCTCAATCAAACTTTCAGCCAAACAAAGCGCCATCGAAGTATCATCAGTCCACTCACCCGGTTGCAGTCGAAACGGGCCGCCGCCAACCATATCGTTAATAGGTGTAAATGTTCCAGGGCGACAGAACTCTAAAGTTGTTCCCAAAGCATCGCCAACTGCTAAACCTAGAAGACTGCCGCGATAAGGTTCTATTAGGTTCATAAAATGGTAATGGGAATTGGGAATTGGGAATTGAGAATTGGAAATGGGGAATTGGTAACAAATAACAATAGTGAACGGTGAACAGTCAACAGTGAACAGTCTACAATCGAGCTAATATTGATGTTAACCTGTCCCTACCCGAGATCAAACTGTCCCATGACACCCGATGCCTCCCCCGGAGCCGCTGCTGCCGCCACTCAATCAACACCCGAAGTCAGCTTGGAGCTGCAAGTCCGACTCAAAACCGAAGATGGACAGCTACTGTTGCTACTCCCCCCAGAAACCAATAGCGAACCCGCAACAGCCTCCGCCTCGACTTGGACTGAACTTTGGCAGCAGCTAAAAGTCAGGCTGAATGCAGGAGAACGCTTTTGGCAGCCAAACGCAGAAGTACAATTGATGGGGAGCGATCGACTTTTAGATATCCGCCAACTGCAAGAAATCGCCGATGCCCTCTCCGAAGTAGAACTGCAACTCAAACGAGTCCACACCACTCGCCGCCAAACCGCCGTAGCAGCAGCAACGGCAGGCTATTGTGTAGAACAGCAGCCTCCGGTTTCTTCCCTGAATAAAGCCGCCGCTGAAAAACCGCAATCGCTGGCGGAACCTTTATATTTGCAGATGACAGTGCGATCGGGCGTAGAAATTCGCCATCCGGGTACCGTCGTACTTTTGGGAGACGTAAATCCAGGCGGATCAGTCATCGCCGGAGGCGATATCCTAGTTTGGGGCCGTTTGCGGGGAGTCGTGCACGCCGGTGCCGGTGGCAATACCAAAAGCGTGATTATGACCTTGCAGATGGAACCGATGGTGATTAGGATTGCTAAGTATGTTGCCAGAGGCCCAGAAACCTCACCCGCTCAGTTTTTCCCGGAAGTCGCCTATGTGACGCCTCAAGGGATTCGGATCGGTAGAGCCTCTGATTTTGACAAATCGCAGTTAGTCGGGGGTAATGAGTAATCGATAATGGGTAATTGGTAATGGGTAATTAGGAATTAGTAATGAGTAATTGGTAATACTATTTCTCTTTAAGCCTGCACGTGATAATTTTTGCCTAGGCTAAATCAGTCACTAAAAGACGATTTAAAATTTAAGTGCAAATTCATAGAGAATTAGTAAAACAAGGAGAGTTGCGAGTTTGTGAAGTAGGGGCAAAGGCTTTCGCCGTGCCACTACAGCGGGGGAGCGATAAGCGGGTGTCCTTCATAAACGTGGAATCTGCTGTTATTCAGTCAATTACAGATTGCTGCCCAATTACCAAAGAATAATTGCTAATTATCAACCAAGAATAAAATCAATTACCCATTACCAATTACCCCTTACCAATTCCCAATTACCAATTACTAATTCCCAATCACCAATTCCCAATAAATCTAAAATCGCTTATGGCTCGCATTATTGTTGTTACATCAGGGAAAGGCGGGGTAGGAAAAACCACCTCCACAGCCAATCTCGGCATGGCTTTAGCTAAGCGGGGGCGGAACGTTGCCGTAATTGATGCCGATTTCGGTCTCAGAAATTTAGACTTGCTGCTGGGCTTAGAAAATCGGATTGTTTACACGGCATTAGAAGTTCTCGCAGGAGAGTGCCGGTTAGAGCAAGCTTTGGTGAAAGATAAGCGCCAGCCGCGCTTGGTACTGTTGCCGGCTGCCCAAACTCGGATGAAAGATGCCATCAGCGCCGAGCAAATGAAGCAGCTTGTGGGGATGTTGGGACCAAAATATGACTATATTTTGATCGACTCTCCTGCTGGAATTGAACAAGGTTTTCAAAATGCGATCGCGCCGGCTCAAGAAGGGATAATTGTCACCACTCCCGAAATCGCTGCTGTCCGCGATGCCGATCGAGTCATCGGTCTGCTGGAAGCCAACAACGTCAAGAAAATCAACCTAATCGTCAACCGGATCAGACCCGCAATGGTGCTGGCAAATGATATGATGTCGGTGCAAGACGTGCGGGAAATCCTCGCCATTTCGCTGTTAGGCGTCGTTCCCGACGACGAGCGCGTCATCGTTTCCACCAACCGAGGCGAACCATTAGTATTGTCGGAAACGGCCTCTTTAGCTGGAACTGCCTTCGACAATATTGCCCGCCGCTTAGAAGGCGAAAAAGTTGATTTTCTAGATCTCAATCCCCGTCGGGAAAACTTCTTTACTCGCCTCCGCAAGTTCTTAAATACTAAAATTATGTGATGTGCTGCAATATTGGCGATCTATCTTTAACAGCAGCGACCGCATCACAAAAACTACCCCAAATTTTCCCCCAGTGACACCAGTTCCCAAAAAGAATGAAACTGTAGGCCCACTCCCAACCAAACGGGAATCAGTGGTTCCCCAATCGAAAATCGAAAATCGAAAATCGAAAATGGTATGACCTTTTCTATGCCTAACCCTTGACAAACCAGCCGTACCCATGATATATACACTTCTCGAACGACTTTTCCCGCGCACCCCTGACAACAGCCGCGACGAGGTAAAACGGCGCCTCAAACTGGTTCTAGCCCACGACCGCTCAGAACTCAGCCCCGAAATGGTTGAGTCGATGCGCCGAGAAATTCTAGAGGTGGTATCTCGCTACGTGGAAATCGATACCACCGGGTCTGAGTTCTCGCTGGAGAGCGACCAGCGGGCCACAGCACTAATTGCAAATCTCCCGATCCGGCGAGTCAGGCACGAACATCCACCGGAGAAGGTGTCCCAGAATGTGCCCCCGAATCGGTCTGAAAATCGACCCGAATATGTACCGGAGTATGTAGTCGAAATTCTCCCCGACACTAGAGAGTGATAGGGATTGAGATTTTATTGTCAGGCAAAGAATTCGATTCGAGCCGATCGCCATTTAAATTAAACTATAGCAACCGCTTTCCTTGGTTAGAAAATAGACTACAATTAGTCGCCAGTTTTGCAGATCGATCGCGCCGACTTTTGGCTCCAAACTGTACATTTATACCTCCTTCATCAGGTCATCCCAGCGATCGAGTTAAATGGCATGAAGAAAATCGAAGTTGCTCAAGTGTTGGGAATCCGTCGCACCACCATCGACGCCACAAGTCGATGGTATTGCAACACAGGAGACTTCCAAGCGGAGGGCCTTGTGGAAAGGCCCTGGTAAGGGTCACTTGCATCACAAAACACGGTCAAGTTCCGAGAGTTTGTCAAAATACACAAGCACAATAACCCAAGCTGAGATTACACAACTGTGGGAGGCAGGGCATGATTGCTTTGTACTCACACCCAAAAAATAATTAAGAGTTGTAATCCCTATTGACATCGGCACAGTTAGCTAATATTCTTTTATTTAAGATTAAAAATTCTACAACTATTTCCAGCAAAAACTTAATAAAGTTTTCCAGTCCGCGCCTCCCTCCATAACCACTTCTAATAAAGAGGAAGATTGAATCATGGCCGTATCTCTGACCAAAGGACAACGGGTATCGCTTGAGAAAGTTTCACCCGGTCTCTCAGAAGTATTCATAGGACTGGGATGGGACGTTAAAGCTACAGACACGGGTTCTGACTTTGACCTAGACTCATCATTGTTCCTATTAGGTGGTAATGAAAAATTAATTTCTGACAATCACTTCATTTTTTATAACAATCTCACAAGTCCAGATCCAGACAAATCCGTGCAGCACATGGGAGATAATCTCACGGGGGCCGGCGAGGGGGATGATGAAGTTATCAAAATCAACCTCACAAAAGTGCCTAATGATGTCCAAAAAATTCTTGTAACTGTAACCATCCATGAAGCACAGCAACGCCGTCAAAATTTTGGTCAGGTGCAAAATGCCTTCGTGCGGATCGTTAATGCCCAAACACAACAGGAAGCTGTTCGCTATGACCTTGTAGAAGATTATTCCATAGAGACAGCACTGATCATGGCTGAACTTTACCGGAAAGACGGTGAGTGGCGTCTCAATGCAGTGGGAGCCGGCTATCAAGGTGGTTTACAAGCATTACTCGATCGCTATAGCTAAAAGGTAAAACGCATGGGAATTAACCTACAAAAAGGACAGCGCATCTCGCTTTCCAAAGAAGCGCCAGGGCTAACAAAACTGATCTGCGGATTAGGCTGGGATGTGGCGAAACGCTCCGGTGGAGGTTTGTTTGGGGCTTTTAGCAGTGCTCCAGATTATGACTTGGATGCCTCAGTGATTTGTTTAGATCGAAATGACAAAGTGAATGATATGACCAATATCGTTTATTTTGGCAATCTCTCCCACCGTTCAGGAGCTATTACGCATCTAGGTGATAATCTGACTGGAGCGGGAGAGGGAGATGACGAGCAAATTCTCGTCGATTTATCTCGAATTCCCTCGCAAATTGTCAAACTGGTTTTTACAGTTAACATTTACGATTGCATTGCACGCAAGCAAGACTTCGGACAAGTTCAAAATGCGTTTGTGCGTTTGGTTAATACGTCTAATAATCAAGAACTCGCAAAATATAACCTATCAGGTTCTGAATACAAAGGCATGACGGGGATGCTCATGGCAGAAATCTACAAGCATAATGATGAGTGGAAAATGGCGGCGATCGGTAACGGTGTGAAGGTTAATGGGTTGCAGGAACTTGTGAAAACCTATGCTTAACAACTCCTTCGGTACATAGATGCTCCTTACTTCCTGGAATCCGAAGTGGGCTACAACGATCGAAACCTTTTTTTGTTGAGAATAGCTAATCAGCCGAATTTACATTGAAGGAAAACCAATAGAATGGGAATCCAATTAACCAAAGGTGAAAGATTAAGTCTTTCTAAAGCTGCTCCCGATTTAAAACAGGTGGCGATTGGCTTAGGTTGGGAGGTGAGCCAGGTTGGTCAGAGCTATGATATTGATGCTTCTGTGTTTATGTTAGGCGCTGCCGGCAAAATAATTCATGAAAAATACTTTGTATTCTATAATAATCTGAAATCACTGGATGGTTCTTTAAGACATTCAGGAGATAACAGAACTGGGCAAGGCGAAGATGATGATGAGACGATCTACGTAGATTTGACAAAAGTCAAGATTGCTATTGAGCAAATAGTTTTTGTTGTCACTATTCACGAAGGGCTGGAAAAAAATCAAAATTTCAGCCAAGTTAAAAATGCGTTTATCAGGCTTTACAACCAGGAAACAGGAGTCGAGTTAGCTCGGTACGATTTAAAAGAAGCTTTTTCTCAAGAGACAGCTTTGGAGTTTGGCAGATTGTATAGAAAAGATTTGACATGGAGATTTCAAGCAGTAGGAGAAGGCTATAATGCCGGCTTGCAAAGTTTTGTAGATCGGTATTTTGTTGATGCTAAACAGCAAGAGAAGAAAGTAGACAAGCCTGTCTTAACTCCTGAACCTGAAAAAGAGACCAAACAGCAACCTATTGATATTACAAAAAAAGCAGATATAATCCTTTTAAAAGCAAAAGTAGATATTTGTCTTAAAAAGAAAGGGATTGAGGGTATCCTAGCAAGAGTCTCTTTGGTTTTGGATATTTCTGGCTCTATGAGCCATCAATATAGTTCTGGTGCAGTGCAAGCGTTCCTTGAAAGAATAGTTCCAGTAGCTAGTAGACTGGATGATGATGCTACATTAGATGTTTGGTTTTTTGGCTCAACATTCAAAAGAACAAGATCGGTGACGGAGACAAATGTTGATGGCTATATCACAAAAGAAGCCGGCGAAATGAAGAGAGCTTTACTTGTTTTTAAAATGCCTTCTCTGATGCTGGAATTAGGCGGGGGAAACAATGAAAGTTTGGTAATACAAGATGTCATAAAGAAGTATACTCAGGAAAAGGCTAGTAAACTGCCTACATTTATTGTTTTCCTCAGTGATGGAGGCGTTACTAATGAGCAAGAAATTAAAAAATCTATAGTTGAAGCTGCAAAATATCCGATTTTTTGGCAATTTGTGGGATTGGCTGGTTTTAACTATGGAATTCTGGAAAGACTAGACAGTATGCGTGGCCGGCTGGTTGATAACGCTAACTTTTTTCATTTAGACGATTTGGGAAAAATCACTGATGAACAATTGTATGAAAGACTGCTGAATGAATTTCCCGCTTGGATTAAGCAGGCCAGATTGAAAGGAATATTAAAATAGGGAAATCGGAGCATTTTGTTGCAGACTGTGGCAACTATCAACTCAACCCATAGCCCTAGCTGAAATTAGCTCAAATTAACAAGAATATTACGAGAAAAAATTCCTACAATCAGTCAATGTCTCTGTACGATCGCCTAGACCTAACCAAACACAATCGCAAGCTAAAACTCCCCCTTTCTCAACGGCTAAACCTGACTAAACCCCCCAAACTCCGCTGTCAGAGCTGTCGTTCCCGTATCCAGCCTCAGTGGGAGTTTTGCCCTTCCTGTGGAAGAGTTCTAATTGATAATGATAGCGATTTTCGCCGTTGCATTTGGGTAGATGTATCAGGAATGGATGTCGCACCCGAAAATAGAGAAGCGATCTTTTCCCTGCTGATGGACGCTTTCTCCAAACTCTACGGCGCATTTAGAAGCATCAAAATATTTTTGACATCTGATCCCCCCGATCCCAAAGAGTGGGGGGAAGATTTTACCCATGTTTATATATTCGTGGACAGCCAGCCGGTTGACTATCTCGGCGTGGCTAGCTTCAAGTCGGGAATGGTTACAGATAGGGCGATTATTCGGATTGACCAAGTATTCTATGCTTCCTACAATGCCAGCCTTAATCTCAATCAACTATCTAACTTAATTGCAAATACCATTGCCCATGAAATAGGACATACACTAGGACTCGATCATTCTGCACTTCCGACCGATGTCATGCACAATGGACTCCTTCATACTGTTCATAGCTTAATGCCTCCCTCATTTCATGCAGAGCAAATAAACTCAATGAACAATGCTATTCGCAGATATAAAGCCTTAAAGAATTGAGTAGCATGAACCATAAAATAGCTAAATTTAGAGGTCGAACTCCCCTGGATTAATTCCCACAGCATGGCAAGCTTCTTTGACAACCTTCTTTTCATCTTGGTCAAAATTACCATCCGCACCACCGATAATAATGCCAATTTGGATGACTGCACGACCTTGATCTAATTTTTTATTGAGTTTGGCTATGGCTTGGATAGCCTCCACTTTACCAAAATCGAAGTCTTGTGATAGCTTCTCACAATAAAAATCAAATTTTTGCTTCAACTCCGAAGCCGAAAAAATTTTTAGTGTTTCATTGGAAATTATTAGAGCCGCCGTTTTTTGTCTTTCATCGGTATTGATAGTGCCATCAGCAGCAGCAATCAATGCACATATTGCCATTGAGGCATCAGCAAAATCATTATTTTTAAACTTGGAAATATTGGTTTGCAGAGAATCATTGATTTGTGATACGTTCTGCTTTAATTTATCCCAGAAAGTCATTTTTTCTCCTGTTTAGTGAATGAGATATGATGTTTATGACCGGAGTCACAGTAATCTAAGCTGCTCTTAACTTGCCAAGCAATTGCCAGACCCCGTAAGACCCTTAACTTTATCAATTACACTATTGTAGTGTATCATGGTTCTTGAGGTTTTAGATTAATCCAGTCAATCTTCATAACTAATCGCTCTTTCACAGGTTTTTTTCGTGGTCTATCTTACTTAATAGCTAATCGCTCTTTCCAGAGGATCTTGTAACTGAAGTTCTAAGGGTCTGCCGGAGCGAATTTCTAAACCGGGTAACTCATGTTTGACTAACATTTTTTCGCCGGTTTCAGCAGTTGCTAACGGCCAGAGTACCCAGCGGCTGCCTAGGGAAAGAGTGCTTAAAGTTGCAGAGTTTTGAGTCAGCCAAATTATCGGCAGTTTCGGCCGATTCTCAACCGCATCTTCCCCAGCATTAACCGCCGCTAAAGTTTCCAAAACTACCCGGTTCCCCGATACGAGTCCAGTCCCGGCAGTCCAAAGTTTGACGTTTAACAGGCGCTTGCTAGCATAGAAGTAAAGAGACGCAGCTACTGTCACGGCTCGTTCAAATTCTTCTGGCTTCCACGCCGCAGCGCTGTCGAGAGCAATAATAATTTCTTGACCGCCGGCTGCAACTTCTAACTCTCTTACCCGTAGTTCTCCGTAGCGGGCGCTGGTGCGCCAGTGAATCAGGCGGGTGGGGTCTCCGTGGCGGTAAGGTCTGAGGTTGCGGGTGAGGCCTTCGGTAGCAGTTTGCGATCGACTGCGATTGTAAAATTGCGGGCTGTCTTCTTGACCGATGCGATCGATCAAAGGACAAGTGCTCAACGGCAAAACTTGTGGATACACAACCGCCACCGCTTTGACTGGGCGGCTGCGCCGGCACCAAAACAACCCTAAAGGTGCCGCCGTCCTCAAGTTTACCTCTTGCCACCGATAGACCCCGCGCTGCCGCACTTCTAAATAGTATGTATCCCTGTATATACTGTTAGGCTCTATGACTTCGATCGGGCGGACGACGGGTTCTCCCAATACAAACGGCAAGATGTCTACGACTTGCAATAGAGTCTTAGGTTGGCGGGCGCTATTTTCGATTTCTAGTTCGACGGTGATTCGATCGCCCGCACTCACCGGTTCGATCGGGCGGCGACGGACTTCCAAGGAACGGAGCGATTTTCCAGGCAAAACCGCCGCTACTCCCAACAGCGCCAAACCCCCACCGCTGAGCACGTACAGCCACCCAGACATTGTATTAGTCGCCGACCCAAAAAAGAAAACTGTCATCCCCAAAAGCAGCCAACCCGCGTAGGCAGGGGTAACAGCGCGATTCTCGAGCAAGTCGGCGATTTTGTGACCGATGTTCATAGGAGTTTAAATTGTTAATTACTCGATCGCCCCATCAAGCCTAATTGTAAAATATTCTCAGCATTTAACACCGAATTAGCTGCGAGCGATAAGATTAGAAATCGGGCATTTTTTCGCAATAAATCTACATTGACTGGAGACAAAAAAATGAACCCATTAAACAATCCTACACCCCTTCGACCAGAGGCTCAAGCCCGCCGAACACCGCCCCCGCCCCCGCCTTTGGCTGCAACTCCCGCGCCTCCTGCACCCGCGCCGAGTGCGCCCCCTCCGGCCCAGCAGCGGTCTTCTGTTGAGACACCCGTCAGTACGATCGAACAAATGGTCCGAGATGCCCATAGTGCCTCGGCTTCTGACATTCACATTCGAGTAGGCCAAGTACCTCGATTTCGGATTCGTGGCGTGATGCAAGTAGCAACCACCCACCCCAAAGTAACGCCAGAAATTTTTGAACAGTACCTAGCCGAAATTCTCACCCCCGAACAGCGAAAACAGTTTGCAACTACCAAGGAATTAGATTCAGCAATTTTTTACCCTGGCTTCGTGCGGTGTCGGCTAAACTGTTTTGAGTCCCTCAGTGGCGGTGCCATAGTATTGCGGTTGATCAGTTTGGAAATACCTACTATCGATTCCTTGAGGTTGCCAGAAGTTTTCAAAAGTATCATTTTGCGATCGCAGGGATTAATATTAGTTACGGGGCCTACAGGTTCGGGGAAATCGACAACCGTAGCTGCGATGATCGACCATCTCAATCAGATGGAGCAAAAGCACGTAGTTACCATTGAAGACCCGATCGAATTCATTCACCCTTCTAAAAAATGCTTGGTTAGCCAGCGGGAAGTCGGCTTGCATACCCACGAGTTTCAACAGGCTTTGCGGGCTGTTTTGCGGGAAGACCCCGATGTGATTCTGATCGGGGAAATGCGCGATCGCGTTACAATCAATACAGCGTTGCAAGCAGCTCAAACTGGTCACTTAGTATTGGGAACTCTCCACACTCGCAGCGCCATTAACGCTATTAATCGGTTGTTGAACCTCTACCCACCCGAAGAACAACAGGCGATGCGGATTCAAATTTGCGATTCTTTAGTAGCGGTAATTGCCCAACTTTTGCTGCCAACTGTTGACAACCGTCGAGTAGCAGTTCACGATATTTTGGTGAATACACCTGCCATGCACGATTACTTGATGAAAGGTGCTGATGATGAAGCTTTCCGATTAATGGAACATGATACTTACGAAGGAATGCAGATTATCAACCAGGGTCTTTACAAACTGGTGCTTGAAGGCAGAGTGACGATCGAAGAAGCAGCAAAAACTTCTCCCGAAGCTAGCGATTTAGACCGCCGCTTGCGGACAGGAGGCTACGATGTTGGGGATGCTCGTGGCTTTGAAGGCAGCAAAAAAGAACGCATCGTTCGCGCCTAGTAGCAACACACATACAGGGGTAGCCACAGCACTACCCCACCCATCAAGTAGCAATCTTTTCAGCAGACGCAAATATTTGATGTGGCTTTTGTGCGTATTTTTACTTAAAATTAAACTATATTTAGTAACCAAAAATACATTTTACTTAAAAAGTAAAATGCTATAATTAAGGTTGAGTCTATTGTTAAGTTTTTTAAACCTAGACCCTACTTTACATAAACTTTAAAATTGCGTGAAAACTCGTAGGTTATTGCAAAGAAACAGTAAAGATATGTTCGGAGTATTGCCAACACTCAGCAATTTAAGTATATAGTGGTATTGACAAATTTTGGAGAGAGCACATTCCGACTTTGCCGATATTTGCCGATGGCAGAAGTAAGCAGGTTAAAAAAGCGCTTAATAAAACTACAAGCATAGCAGATCGCGTGTCTTTCCGATTAAGTAGCTTTAAGTCTAAAAAATCCTAAAACCAAGCAGACTTTTAAAGTTCTGTCCCTCGAAAATTTGTTTAACAAGTCGCTTATCAGTAACGGTATTTCTAGAATTTAAAGGAGCAAAAAAAGTGAAGAGTGCATTTAACCAAAGAGAAGTTTTTGAAGGTGCCAGCAAAGCGGAAATAATTGAGCGCATCCAGCAGCTAGTTCCGCCCGGTTCGCCGGAGCCCCAAGATCCTGAAATCCTCGCGTCTTTACAAACTCTCACCGCACAGCTAATCGCAGCCTATCAAGCCGACGGACAATTAGAAAGCGAACCTTTTAGCGACGTGCGCGATCGCACTATTCACCTCTACGCATCCGCAGTCAGTCGCAAAATCAAAGGCAAAACCATCCTCATCACTGGCGGAGAAGGATGTGTCGGTCGTTTCTTAATTGAAAAACTCCTCGAACTAGGCGCAACTAACATCATTTCCGCAGACAACGCCCGATGTCAAAACCCCGAAGAAAATCTGCCGCTTTTTACCCAAGAAGGTGCTGTAACTTTCTATGCCGTTGACATTCGCAACCTCGACGCGCTCAAACACATATTTGAGGTAGAAAAACCAGCAATTGTTTTTCACCTAGCCGCCCAACGCCAACCCGGACTAGCTGAAATCAAAATCCGAGAAACAGTTACAACCAGCCTGTTAGGATGTAAACACGTCATTCAACTCTGCGAAGAATACGGCGTAGAACACTGCGTATTCTCTTCTACAGGCAAAACATCTCGATATTTTACCACCGAAGTTTACGCCGCCTCGAAGAAGTTTGCCGAATGGCAATTTGCCAAAGCAGCTCAAGAAGGAAATGTCATTTACGGGATGGTTCGCTTTACTCATATGTTGGAAAATAGCTTGTTCTGCGAGCAAATGTCCAAAAAAGTAGAGCAAGGTAAAACTGTCAACGTTCACGCTCCACACCGCTACGTAACTGCTCAAAATCTTTTTGAAGCCGTACATTTATTGCTGAATTCTCTGATTGTGTCCGTTCCCGGAAAACTGAAATTTGTCGCCGTGAGTAATCTCGGGTGGCCAACAGAAACCTTGGAAGTAGCTCTTTATAAAATTCTTGAATCTGGCAAAAATCTGCCGATTTATTTTCAAGGACTTTTGCCGGGATACGAAGAACCGTTTTTCCTAGGACAGTTTGACTGGAAAAAACCTACAGACATTCACCTCCTAATTAATGTTTTGGAAGATCCTTTTAGAAGTGTTAACGATGCTGGTGACATGGTGATTGTAGAATTAGCTCCTTTTTCTTTGCGCGTGTTAGATAAACAAGTGTCGAAGCTCGAAAGCCTAGTTATCGATCCAGATTTCCCCGAAGTGCAAATCAAGCACGCTCTTGTCGCAGCGGAAAAAGAAGTGATTGCTTCCTCTTTTGCGTGGAGTGCCCCTGAAGACTTGTTGAAGATTTTGCAGTGGGGAATCAATCGGAAGAAATTGCAAGGTTACGGAACCCAAATCGCTGACTATAGCGAGATTATCGAACTCCTTCTGCAAGGAATCTGCGGGCGACTTAACCAAGAAGTCTTGCACAGTGCTGGAGTTACAGCAGATGAGTTTGATGACTTAGTTCAGAGTCTTTC
Organism: Microcoleus sp. Pol17C6; assembly: GCF_036701145.1. NCBI lineage: Bacteria > Bacillati > Cyanobacteriota > Cyanophyceae > Oscillatoriales > Microcoleaceae > Microcoleus > Microcoleus sp. Pol17C6. The sequence goes on along the minus strand of NZ_JAUBQH010000062.1, from coordinate 3,193 downwards.
TACGCTGGATTTGATTCAAGCAGAAGTGGGATATTTGCGATCGGTGTCGAGATATATCAGAGAATTTGCACCCCCCGCACAGTTCACCACCAAAAAATCTGAACCTGTTGCTATCCCCGATGCAGCATAGCTTGAACATAGTTTTGAGTTGGGAGATGGCTTCCTGAGTGACCACGCACAGGAGATGAATGAGTTATATCAATTCCGGTTGCACGACCGAAATGATTCTTGACTGTTGACTGTTGACGGGCGGGTCGAAAAACTGAATGATTGACTGTTAACTGTTGACTCGATTTTATTATTCCGATGCAACCGGATTTGATGTTAAACATCGATTAAGTGTTTAGTGGATAAAAAATAGAATAGCCAGAAACCTGGTTTCTTTTAGAAACCGGGTTTCTCAAGTCTGGGCTTGTTTGAGGTTTAATTAAATTGAGTGACTTAACATTGTCAGAATTGACATGATATGATATTATTTGCGACTGCACAACCGCCATCCAATTAATTTGTAGTGAAGACGCTATTCCTAGTAATTAGACGCTAGTCCTAGTAGTTTGAGGAGGACTGAAGTCATCACAACAAATGTAAGAAGGGTGATTTTTTGCGCGCATGATATAATGATACTTTAGATAGCGTGGCGCAGTAAGTTAACAAAGGTGCAATAAGATTAAATAAACTCAAGGAACGCAAGAAATAAAATTAAATTAAGGTACTAGAATTGTGGAAATTAATCAGCTACTGTTCCTATTGATTGATGTTGTGCTATTGGCGATCGCCCTGATCCTTCTAATTCCCGTTGCAGTTCTATTTCTAGAATGCAGTGCAGCTTTCTTGTCAGGCCAGGGCGAGACAGCGGAAACTAAAGCGCCCCGCCCCAAAGTAGCAGTTTTAATTCCCGCTTACAACGAAGCAGCAGGAATTGCCGCGACAATCTCCACCATCTTGCCACAGCTAACACCTCAAGACCGCCTGTTAGTGATTGCTGACAACTGCACGGACGCCACGGCAGAAATCGCCCGTAACTGCGGTGCAAGTGCGATCGAGCGACAAGACACACAACGCAAGGGTAAAGGATACGCACTGGATTTCGGCTTGCAGTCGATCGAATCCGACCCCCCCGAAGTAGTCATCATGGTTGACGCTGACTGCATCTGTCAGCCCGACTCTATAGAAAAATTAGCCCGGGTTGCAGTTGCCGAACAAAGACCAGTGCAAGCAACTTATCTCATGGAACAGCCACCAAATCCTACTCCTAAAGATTCCATTTCTGCTTTAGCATTTCTTGTGAAAAACTTAGTCCGTCCCAGCGGCTTAAAAAATTTAGGATTCCCATCATTACTAACAGGTACTGGCATGGCTTTTCCCTGGTCGATAATTCGATCGGTTTCCCTAGCTAGCAGCAATATTGTTGAAGATATGCAGATGAGTTTGGATTTGGCGATCGCCGGACATCCAACAGTATTCTGCCCCGAAGCAAACGTCACCGGGTGTTTGCCAAAGCAGCAGCAAGCAGCTAAAAGTCAAAGAACGAGATGGGAACACGGTCACATACAGACATTGTTAACTCAAACTCCCCGGCTGACAGCAGCTTCAGTCGAGCAAAAACGTTTTGACTTATTGGCGATCGCCCTCGACTTATCCGTCCCTCCCCTATCGCTTTTAGTCGCTATCTGGCTAGCTGCTTTTGCCACCTCTTTACTAGCAGCAATTTTGGGAACATCCCCAATTCCCGCCCTCTTGTTAGCAGTACAAGGATTGCTGATTTTAGTTTCCATTGTCAGCGCTTGGGCCAAATTCGGGCGTGCCGATATTTCTGGCTCAACTCTGTTATCTGTACCTTTTTACATTCTTTGGAAAATACCTTTATATCTGGGTTTTCTCCTGAAGCGGCAAACCAAATGGGTACGAACAGAACGCGATGTTTAGTATTCGGTAGGGTGCGTCAGCCAGATTCTCGATCAAACTCAAAAATCTCGTTTCTGACGCACCCTACGATGAATAAATCGGTAATTGACATGATATCCTACAATTACACATTGTCGCTAAATAACAGTTCGCTGCAACTGACAGCAAAAGCAGCCAGAAGAGTTAACCGTGCAACGTAGCGGCTGCGGTTTAGCGAGATAGTTAGATAGCCTTTCTTAGGTGGTGGCAGTTTTTGTCAACTGTTGAGTGTTCGAGTCTGTTTAGCTTAACAGTTGGGGTAGTTGCATTGCTGACAAGTTAAACTAGGGAAGCATTTGTCAATCAGCAATTATGCTCAAATTTTCTTCAAATATGGGGTGAAAAACGGAAACTTGGGCGCTCGTGCGAGCGTGCGGAGCGCCATATTGATGCCCGCTGACCCCAAATCGCGAATTTTCCACTCTTCAAACAGCACTATTTTGAGTATTATTACTGATTGACAAATGTAGCAAAGTCTTAATTTGTCACGAATGGGGTAGTTGAGAGCCGGAGTTGTTGGCTACGGTGCGATCGCCTCCAAGTTCCCCTTCTGCGTTTTTTTCGAGAGTTCCATGAGAATCGGTCAGAGTGCTTTCACCCGAAAGACATTAATATCTTGGTAATTGCTCAAGTAGGGGAAAAAAGCGAGCCATGAATAGAGAGGGCTTGTTGAATAGCTTGATAAGCAGTTAAGCCCTGCCTTTTACCAGTATTGACAACTGAACGAACCGCCGCAAATAAATCTCGTCCCCATTCGGAACGAAAGCAATTAGTCACGCGAGGAAATATCACGCTCATCCGAATCGCTTGTTCGCTAGAATTATTTGTCGGTGGAATTGCAGCATCTTCCAGAAATAAAAACAAATTATCCATCAGCTCGCCATAGCGTTTTCGCAACCGAACACCATCCAGTTGATATGGCATTAAACTCAAAATTGTGATTAATCTTTCTCGTAAATTACTGCGATATCGCTCCAGTCTTGCCTCGTCCATCCTGTCGCGTCGTCGATGGATGACAAAAGCTCTTAATAATAACCTCTTCATCGCCCTTGGCAAATATCTTTTCTCCTGCATCCATGGCATATTGACAATCCCGCAGTTGATGGGCACTCACACACCTGCCATTGTGCTGCTGGGTGATTTTTTTGAGCACTAATACCATTTTTTTAAAGATGTGATAGACTTGTGTTCAAAGTAAAGGAGACAATTACAATGTCTGGTCGTCCTCATATAAAGATTACCGAATCTG
>NZ_JAUBQH010000061.1:0-39028 GCF_036701145.1 Microcoleus sp. Pol17C6 | reverse complement strand
TAGAGATTTATTTAGCATCAAGCTCCAGATCTAAAGTCTTTGCCCAGCAAGGAGTTCAGTGACCTGAATCCTTACAATTTATCTACTGTATTTTTATGCCGAGCGAGGAAAGCAGAACCACGATCGCGACAAGCAGATTACAGAGTACGATCGAGGATACTGCCCCTATCGCGAAACTGGCGGCTGCAAAACTTTAGCATCCTTTGCTATTTCCGCTGACTCCAAAACCGGCTCTAAAACCGGAGAAGGAATCGGCACTTCTTCAACTACCTGATGCTTTTCCAAAGTCAAACGAGACTGCGACGAACCAGACAATCTTTTCAACAATTTCGGTTTCGGATCGTACAACAAATAAATAATTCGATCGCCTGCTTGCCAAATCTGAGTCGCCGACACTACTTGCAAGTATCCTTGCCTTTCCAGCAGCAGCGGCACCCAATCCCCGGCTTTAACCAAAGCTTGTAAGTGAGCAATCTGAAACTGCAATCCCTCTGTTTTTAACTCAGTTTCCCCCAATTTCACTTCGCTGTCATTCAAATATTCGTTCCAATCCTTCAGCGACAAATCGGAGACAAAAGCTTGATTGATTTTACTCTGATTAGCAGGCGTATTTGCTTGCGGATCTTTGGGGAATATTGCCAAAACCCTCGGCGGTGCAAACTCTTCGGCCGCTCGCTGAGCTAACACTAAGTTTACCTCGCCGTTGTTAGTCATTGCCAGAAAAGTTCCCATCGATTCCAGTCCGGCTTCTTCTAACACGCTGTGATCCAGAGCACTGCTCAAAAACACCCGCAAACCTTCTCGTTCTGCTTGTGCACAAGCTTCGGGGTTTGTGTCGATAATTGCCACAGATTCGCCGCGTTCTTGAAACAAGCGAGCAATTAATCTGCTCAAAGGATTTGACCCGACAATTGCAGCACCGGTTGCAGATTTTGAGGTGATGCCCAACACTTGAGCGATCCGTCCGGCCGTTAGTCCCTGGACGAAAACTGTCATAATAATTGTTAGGAAAACTAAGGCTTTAATCGAGTCGCCGCCGTTGATTCCCCGCTGGGTGAGCAAAATTGCAAATAAAGATGCGATCGACGCTGAGACAATTCCCCTCGGCGCTACCCAACAAACAAATAATTTCTGCCGCCAATTCAGTCCGCTGTTCCAAGTACACAGCCAAACGTTGATCGGCCGCACTACCCACATTAAAGCTAAAACTGTAAACAAACTTCCCCAACCGAGGGCGACCACACTAGCGAGGGATAAATCGGCCGCCAGCAGCACGAACAGCATGGAAATAGCAAGGACTGTAAGTTGACCTTTAAACCTCCTCAGCAGCCTTTCTTCCGGCACAGCAGCGGCTCTGAGAACGATGCCGGAGAGGACTGTTGCCATCAGTCCCGATTCGCTGCGGATTTCTTCTGCTAAGCCGAAAAATCCCCACAAACCGGCTAAAACTACTAAGTTTTTGAGGTCTTCTGAGAGAAATTGCGATCGCTTGAGAATGAATCCCAGCAGCCAACCTCCCGCAACCCCGATGACTGCACCAACGAAAAGTCGGACAATTAAATCTCGGAACACAATCAGCAAATCAGCATTGCCATTCAAAATAATATTCAGCACCAATACTGCCAGAATTGCCCCGACAGGATCGATTAAAACGCCTTCTGCTTCTAGCAAGGCGGCAACTTGTTTGTCAACGGATACTTGTTTGAGCAAAGGGCCGATTACCGTCGGGCCTGTGACGACTACTAGAGAAGCATACAGAAATGCGATCGGCCAAGGAAATTCCCCCAACCAGTGTGCGGCCATTCCGCCGCCAATTAGCGTAATTAAAGTGCCTACCGTAACTAAATTGCGGATGCTGCCGGAAACTTTGCCCAAATCTCGCAATTCCAAATTCAAGCCGCCTTCAAACAGAATTAACGCTACGCAAAGCGATACCATAACTTCCAAACCGCTGCCCAGCAGATTCGGGTGCAGCACTCCCAAGCAGTCTGGGCCGGCTAAAATGCCAAACAACAGCAAAAAGACGATCGCCGGAACTTTCAGATAAGCGGCGAGAACTTGAGCGCTGATGCCACAGATGACGGTCATGACCATCAACTGGGTGATGTTAAAGGGAATTTCCATAGATACAATTGTTACAGGCTGCCCGCTTAGTTTTAAAGGTTGGATCGCGGGTAATTGGAGTGCAGGCGCTATTTTCGGCGCAGCTTACAAACTCGGCACGTCCCTGGATTTTTGCGAATAAGATTAAAAAACCTTGATATTGGCTCTAACTTTATCAGATAATTCTGTTGGCGTCAAAGATGGGAGTAAGCTGTAGCTAGGGTTTGCTGAAGCAGTTGCAAAAGTAAACACTGTATGAGTTGTGTTACCCTAAAAAGGTGGAAGGGTACAAGAAAAACAGGTATAATGACTCAAAACCCGTGCATCACCACCTGCGATCGTGTACAGAAAAGCTGAGCTTGCCCCAAGCCCCCCATCCGACTTTAAACTACTCTTTGAAGGAAGGTTGTCAGGAGATAACCGTTGGGTAAAGATGGCCGAACTTATCCCGTGGGATGAATTTGAAGCAGAATATGCTGAATATTTCCCGACCGAAATGGGCGCACCCGCCAAATCATTTCGGATGGTATTGGGGGCATTAATCATCAAAGAAAAACTGGGAATTAGCTCAGCGAGAAACAGTAGAACAAATCCGTGAAAACCCGTATCTACAATACTTTATCGGTCAATCACTCTACAGCAACGAGTACCCATTTGACCCGTCGCTATTAGTTCACTTTCGGCAACGAATTAGTGCGAATCTAATTAATAAAGTGAACCAACGCCTGGTGGAAAAAATGCGCGAAACCATCCCAGTCCAACCCGAAAAAAAAAAGGATTCGGACGCAAAAAATGAATCACCCAATCAAGGAAAATTAATCGTAGATGCGACCTGTGCTCCAGCGGATATTAGCTATCCGACGGACTTAGGACTATTAAACCGAGCCAGAGTTCACACCGAAAAGACCATCGACATTCTCTATAATTCTCTCAAACTAAAAAATCATAAAAAACCCAGAACCTACCGTAATATTGCCAGAAAAAACTATTTAGCAGTAGCCAAACAACGACGACCTAAACGAAACAAAAAAATCCAAGCAATTAAAAAACAACTGCAATATATCAAAAGAAACCTCGCTCATATTGAACAACTAATCGAGTCAGGTGCCACCCTACAAAGTCTGAGCCAAAAGCAGTATAAGACCTTGCTAGTCCTCACAGAAGTATATCGGCAACAACTCTGGTTATTTGAAAATAAAAAACAGAGCATAGAGGACAGAATAGTAAGTTTAAGCCAACCCCACATCCGTCCCATTATTAGAGGTAAAGCAGGAAAACCAGTAGAGTTTGGAGCTAAACTGTCAGCGAGTTGCTTTGAGGGGTATGTGTTTTTAGAGCGAATAAGCTGGGATAATTTTAACGAATCAGGAGACTTAAAAGCCCAAGTAGAATCATTTAAAAGTTACACAGGATACTATCCAGAATCAGTCCATGCTGATCGCATTTATCGAACAAGGGAAAACCGAGCTTGGTGTAAAGAAAGAGGAATTAGAATTAGTGGGCCTCCGTTAGGAAGACCACCAGCAATTGTGAGTAAGGAAACAAAGAAACAAGCCTGGGAAGATGAGAGAATTCGTAACTCTATTGAGGGCAAGTTCGGACAAGGTAAACGAAGATTCAGCTTGAATCGCGTGATGGCCAAACTTGATAATACTTCTGGTACAGCTATTGCTATTACTTTTTTAGTAATGAACCTTTCTACCTGGTTAAGACGGGTTTTTTGTGTGTTTTTATGTCAAAAACCAAAAATCACACCTGTTTACGGGTTAATTATTACTAAAAGCTATAACTGGGCAAGTTATAGTCAACAAAAAATTATGTTTCGCCGAGCTGGAATCACCCATTAATTGCGATAGCGAGTTTTCTTAACTTATTCAGCAAGCCCTAGCTAAGTGAGAGATTGTCTGTTATGTTCGAGAGTCCGATGGGATGCGGGCACAGAGGGAGAGGATTTGACTAATTTTGATGGGGAGTCAATTTCAAATCTCAAATAGCAAGATTTGCCAGCTTTTCTATTATAGAGCCTTTCAACTTCGAGATTGATCTGTGGAGTCAATCTCCAATCAAAAAGCTCACATCTCAAATCGATCGCCCTCAGACTCATCTTTAGAGTAGAGTTCTCATCTAAAATCTCAAATCGCAAGATTCATCTGTAGAGTCAATCTAACATTTAAGATCTATAATCTATAATCGACTGGCATTCTGCCACCTGCGCAAAAACTCCGATAGAATGGTCGGCGAAATTCGCCCTTCCAGCCAATCTAAAGACTGGTTTTGGTTTGGTGCAGCCCGATAAAATTTGCACGCATCTATCAGCCGAATCGGAGAATTAGTGACAATAGATTGAGAGCGCCATTTTTGTGCAAACTCGGCAATAATAGCCGGAGAAATTTGTTTTTGCAGCCAATCTAAAGCTTGGTCTTGTTGTGCTAAACCGCGATAAAATTTGCCCACATCTATCAATCGCAAATTACTGTCTGGAGGTAAGGTAGTTGCCCGCCATTTTTGAGCAAATTCCCCTAAAACAGAGGTAGAAACTTGACTTTGCAGCCAAATTAAGGCAGTATCTTGGCTAGCCTTAGCTTGATAAGACGAGAATACCTGAGTCAGCCGCACGTCTGATATGGGAGTGGGAGTCGGAGCAGGAGTCGGCTGCGGGACGGGTGTCGGGGCTGGAGGGGGAACAATTACTTTGGGAGATTTTCGCATCAAAGCGGCCCAGGTTTTGAGGCTGGCAATGCCGTCTGGATTGAGACCCTGAGATTTCTGAAACGAGATGAGCGCCGCTGTGGTGGTAGCTCCAAATTTACCGTCCATTGCGCCTTGATAGAAACCTTTAATTCTTAATTCCCTCTGGATGTCTGCAACTTTATAACTTACGGCGCCTTCTCGGACGCTTTCAAAAATATTGGTGTCTACATTGCCCGAGACGCCTGACACAGTGCCTGTGTCGCTGTATTGCCAAAAAGTCCAAGTTTTCCAGCCGCCGGGAACCCAAGGTTCCTCAGCAGTGGTATAGTGAGCAATCCACAGTGGGTAATCGGCAAACCGTTTTGTCCCCAGGTTGTCCCAGAAACCGGGGTAAGTGTAGATAATCGGCCGCATCAACGTGGCTTTTTCGACTGCTTCTAACCAAATTGCGGCTCGATCGCACAATTGATCCACACTCAAACCGCCTGTAGTTTCCACATCCAAGACTGGCGGCAAATCCCCCGGTTCGAGTTTTACAGTTTTCAAGAACAAATCTATTTGTCCTTGAATGCTGCTGGCAGGTCGAAAAAAGTGGTAAGCGCCGCGTTGAATCCCCGCCGCTTTCATGGCCGCCCAATTGCGGGCGAAAGTTTGGGCAACGAACGTTGCACCCTCGGTCGATTTGACAAAACTGAAGGTAATACCATCCCGGGCAACTGCTTGCCAATTGACATTGGGCTGGTAGTCGGAAACATCTATACCGCGAATACTCATATTACCAAGAGTGGAGAAAAGCTGGTTTGCTCTGAAGCAGCGACTCGATTAAGGGTACATTAAATTGTAATGCTAAGTCGCTAAGTGTTTTTTTTGCAGGAGAGATGGTGCAAATGAACTTCGATCGGATAGAGCCCGGCCCTGGTCAAGAGTCTGTTTGGGATTACCCACGTCCCCCTCGGCTGGAGGAATCGACCAAACACGTACAGATAATTTTTAATGGAGTGACGATCGCCGACACGCGCCGTCCTCAGCGGGTATTGGAGACAAGTCACCCTCCTGCCTACTATATCTGCCCCGATGACATCAAAATGGAATATTTGCACAAAACTTTACGGGGTTCTTGGTGCGAGTGGAAGGGACAAGCCGGTTATTACACTGTGACGGTGGGAGAAAAGGAAGTAGTAAATGCTGCTTGGTTTTATCCCAATCCTAATCAGGTTTTTGTAGCTATTAAAGATTATGTGGCTTTTTATCCCAGCAAGATGGATGCCTGTTATGTGGACGGAGAATTAGTGCAATCTCAACCAGGGGATTTTTACGGCGGCTGGATTACCAAAGATATTGTCGGCCCGTTTAAGGGAGGGCCACAAACTTGGGGGTGGTGAGGGAAGGTTGAGTTTTGAATTTTGAGTTGAGAACAGGGGCAAAAACCACGTTTTTTTATGGAAAACCTCGTTACAGCCTCGACCCAGGGTTAAAAACCCGGTTTTTTGAGTTGGTCGGCACCGTCCATGAGCGGAGGAGTGGCGCCGAAATCGATTTTTTTACACCGTAAAAAGCCCCTAGTAAAAAATTGAGTAAATAATGAGAATTATTCAATAAATCTGTAATTTAGTGAGCATGAATCAAGGCAATGCAGCTACAAAAAAGAACGCAGCAGCTTCTTCCCTTATAAAAAATAGTGTAGTAAATAATACAACCAATGGCAACAAATAAATACTAATATAAGTTAATAGTTGACACTAGCTTCGGTGCTGCTTTATTATTTATTCGGATCTGCGCTGTGTCTGTTGAATTTATTGAGCCGTCTAACTCGGCAGAAAACTCACCCAAAAATTTATCTTTAGAGTCTACTCTTAAGGATCTAGCTCTATTCAATTTTCAGGTTGACTCCTCATATCTCGCCAAAGAAGTAGCTAGGTTTTTTCAAGCTCACCCGCTGCTTCCGGGAGTTATCTTGACCGTAAATGGGGAATTTTTAGGGATGATATCGCGTCGGCGATTTATGGAACGCATGAGCCGCCCTTACGGAGTAGATATATTTGCTTGCAGACCGATTATAGCCTTGTATCAAATAGCTCAAACCGATATTTTGATTTTACCAGGAGTAGCCTTAATTGTCATGGCAGCTCAGCGAGCCGTACAGCGACCGCCGGAACTGCTTTACGAGCCAATTGTTGTGCAGTTAGAACTTCAAGTTTACCGACTTTTAGACGTGCATCAACTGTGGGTAGCTTTATCCCAAATTCACCAACAAGCTACTTGGTCTATGAGCGAACTTTATTACAATTTATCGCTTACGCAATCCGAGCTAGAAGCAGCTAATTCTCAATTAAAAGCAGCTAATTCCGAATTGTATCGCCTTGCCAACTTAGATGGCTTAACTCAGGTTGCCAACCGTCACTGTTTTAACGAATACTTAGATAAAAAGTGGCAAGAATTGGCGGAAGCAGCAGCAGAACTATCTTTAATTTTATGCGATGTAGACTTTTTTAAAAAATACAACGATACTTATGGACATCAGGCGGGAGATACTTGCTTGCAGCAGGTATCCCAAGCTATTTTGGAAGCGGTAAATTACTCAACAGGCGAAGTTTCGGGCGAGAGTCTGGTAGCCCGTTACGGAGGCGAAGAATTTGCAGTGATTTTGCCTCGGACTTCACCGGAAATAGCTGTCTGGATTGCAGAGAAAATTCGAGTGTGGATTAAAGAACTAAACATTGAACACGTTAATTCAGAGGTGTGTTCTCTCGTGACACTGAGTTTGGGGGTAGCGAGTACGGTTCCTCGATCATCCGCAGCACAAAAAAACTTGATTGCAGTGGCAGACCGCGCGCTTTATCAAGCTAAAAACCGAGGGCGCGATCGAGTAATTTTAGATGCCGATGGATTTTAGATTGGAAAATCGTTTCCATTACAGATTATCTGGCAAATCGCCGATCGACCTGCCGATGCTAGACAGCAATTTCTCCAAAGCTTTCATCTGCTTGACGGTGAACGTGGGTACGTTCTTTCCCAACTCCCAACGGCTGATGGTTTGCGACGAAACGCCAAGCTCTCGCGCCAAATCTTCCTGACTCATCTCCAGTTCTTCCCTGAGCTTCTTCAAATGCGACTCTTCATCTTCTGGTCGCGGAACGGGCTTTTTCGGCATAACTTTGATCGCACATTTTTTCTATAAGATGCTTAAGCATCTTGACTAAACAATAAATTGATTAGACAATATGTTTAATAGCCAGCCCAGAACCGTGGAAAGTACAAGGACTGACTCTAAAACCCCTTTGGAAAGGAGCATGAATCGATTATTCCTTACAAACAGCGTCTGAATTCCTGGATTATTGTTCGCCTGCTTCTCAATTTACAAAGAAGCCTTGTGGGTCGGTTTCGCAGTTGGTCGGATGCAGACGGTCACATCAGCATTTTGCGACAGTTACTGCCGGAGGCTCGCCTAATAGTCGTGTTCGATCCCGGCGATCGCTCGTAGAGTAGTTTGGACAATAGAAGCGATCGCGCAACGCTAAGGCGCAGAGCTGGAAAGATGCGATCGCTCCTATTCTCATTTGAAATGTTATCGGACGATCGTCCCCAGTCTACAAAGACTCGCACCAAGCACGTTCTACCGTCCAGTGTCTGTCTGAAGATTCATAAATCCTCAACCCATCCAACCCGGCATTTTGGATCATCTCTTCAACTTCATCCAGCGTAAATGCTGCTTGCAACGAATCGCTGAATAACTGTTTCTGATGCGCGTTGCAATCTCCCGCATACAGATTGACTAAATTATCCCTGATTTCCGCTTTTTCCGGCCGCAGCAAATCCCGCAAAAAAATTGCTCCCTGCGGCTTCAACACCCGCTTGACTTCCTGCAAAAACGGCAGCGGATCGGGCAAATGGTGGATAATGCTGTTGGAAATCACCATGTCAAAATAATTGTCAGGGTAAGGCATTGCCTTAGCATTGATTAATTCGAGACTAATTTGCGATCGCGCGCCCGCCTTTTCCACATTGTCCGCCCCAACTTTCAGCATATTTGCCGACAAATCAATGCAAGTCAATTTCCATGCTGGCCGGAGTTGACAAAGGGCGATCGGAATTCTCGCCGTACCCGTCCCCGCATCCAAAACGTTTCCAAAAACCGGCCCCAACGCCGCAGCACTCTGAGCAAAAGCAGCATTAACCTCAGCAAAGTCCATCGAATCGTATTCGATCGCCTCTTCCAAGGAATCCATCACTTCCGGTTCCAAAACTCGCTGCATAAAATTTATCTCGTTATCTGGCATTTTCATATAGGGGTTCAGTTTCGCCTGCAAAAGCTCGACTAACTCCGGTTCCATATATTCGTAATTGTCCGGGATTTGCAGGCAAATAAGCTTCTTGCCTTCGAGACTTTCCGGGAATTTGCTGCGGAGTCGATCGCCATGCTTCTTCTCCATCACAAATATCCAATCTGCCCAACCGACAAGACCATCAGTTACTCTAATTCTTGCACCTTTTTCCGTTCCAGCCGATCGCACGTTGTAGCCGCTAATATTCTCGCATATCTTCTCGGCCGTCAAACTCCTCCACTTATTCCGGCTGCACACAAACAATATCTTGATTTTATCCATTCAGACACAAATACAAAATTCTATTTTATCTGCGTTCATCGGCGTTAATCCGCCCACATCTGCGGTTAAAAAGCTCGATCTAATTTTCCCCCGATCGCCTCTTACATACCACAAATACTGTATTTTGTCAAATTGAGCCAAATCTCCGTTACAATTCTTAAACTATAAAATGCGGATTTTGCATAAACAATTGTATTTATTACATTTGCAGAGTTCGTTAATTTTACGATTTTAAAACCTTTCAGGGTCACAAACTTAAATTTGTCATAATGCCTCTGGATTGTGAAAATCGTACCACAACCCTCAAAGCAAGTAAATATGTAAAATAATTGAGAATGAAGTCAATAATTTTGGTCATCTTTAGATTTGCTTAAGATTTAAGCGGTCAAAATAGATCGAACATTTAAAACTAAATCGACTTTTAGATTGTTTTTGCTTATAAAACAAGCTGGAATTGCCCCGAAGACCGATCGACCCTCAAAAATAGATACAGATGCTCGATCGCCCAATGGCATCCAACCAAACTCGATCGAACTCTGCTAGAATTAGTAAAACGAAGTCGTTATGAGTTTAAGTAAATAGCTATGACCAACGAAACCGTAGAAAACCTAGTAGTTATCGGCTCAGGACCTGCAGGCTACACCGCAGCCATCTACGCCGGGAGGGCAAACCTGAAACCCGTAGTGTTTGAAGGCTACCAAGCCGGAGGCGTCCCCGGCGGTCAACTGATGACCACCACAGAAGTAGAAAACTTCCCCGGTTTCCCCGAAGGCATCACCGGGCCGGAACTCATGGATCGGATGAAAGCTCAAGCAGTGCGCTGGGGTGCAGAATTATACACCGAAGATGTAACTTACGTAGATTTGAGCCAGCGGCCGTTTACAGTGCGCTCGGAAGACAGAGAAATCAAAACCCACACGATAGTAATAGCTACAGGCGCGACGGCGAAAAGGCTGGGGCTGCCTAGCGAACACGTATTTTGGAGTCACGGGATTTCGGCCTGTGCGATTTGCGACGGCGCTACCCCAATTTTCAAAGGAGTAGACTTAGCTGTAATCGGCGCGGGCGATACAGCAGCGGAAGAATCTATTTATTTAACAAAATACGGCTCTCACGTACATATGCTGGTGCGGCGGGATCAAATGCGCGCCAGCAAAGCCATGCAAGACCGAGTGCTGAGCAATCCCAAAATTACCGTGCACTGGAACACCGAAGCAGTGGATATCTTGGGCGAACCGGGCGGCAAAATGGACGGGGTGAAAATTAGAAATATCGAGACCGGCGCCGAAAGCGATTTGCTGGTGAAAGGATTGTTTTACGCGATCGGTCACACTCCCAACACTCAACTGTTCCAAGGTCAGCTAGAACTCGACGAAGTAGGCTATATCGCCACCAAACACGGTTCGGTAGAAACCAGCGTCGAGGGAGTTTACGCCGTCGGCGACGTGCAAGACCACGAGTTTCGCCAAGCAATCACCGCCGCCGGCAGCGGTTGTATGGGGGCGATGCTGGCAGAACGTTGGCTGTCAGTTAACGGTTTAACGCAGGAATTCCATCAAACTGAGGAATCCGAGCAACCCACAGCAGCGCCGGAAGCTCAAAAAGTACGCAAAACCAGCGCGAACTTTGATATCCAAGACACGCGCCACGAAGGAGGTTATGCTTTGCGGAAGTTGTTCCACGATAGCGATCGACTGATTGTGGTCAAATATGCCTCTCCGAGTTGTGGGCCTTGCCACAGCCTCAAGCCGATTTTGAGCAAAGTAGTAGATGAGTTCGAGGGCAAAATCCACTACGTGGAAATTGACATCGAAGAAGATCCAGAAATTGCTGAAAATGCTGGCGTGATTGGTACGCCGACGATTCAGTATTTCAAAGACAAAGATTTGGTGGCTGAGCTCAAAGGAGTTAAGCCGAAAAGCCAGTACCGCGAGTTAATTGCCAGTAATTTGTAGGAATTCGATCGATTTTAGATTTGAGATTCGCCAAGGGAGATTTAACCTAAACTCGACTTGCGTCCCGCCTGCCAAAAACCCGGTTTCTTTCCTGCACGCCAGTCCCGTGCAGGGAAGAAACCGATTTTTTTTAGCCCCATCGCGCGAAAAAACCCGGTTTCTCGCGAGTGTTTGGCGAATGAGAAAGAGGATTTTTGACTGTTCCGGGTTTTTTCGCCTGAGTGCTACTAAAATCGAAAAGTCTTATATAGGTCGATCGTCATTATGGCTCAAAGCCGCCTCCGACTGCCGCGATTTCTCAACAACATTGCCTCACCGTCAAGCCTGTCAATGAAAATGATGTGGGCAGGTTTGACAATAACTGCCGTGTTTATATTGGTAGCCACCTTGTCTCCAGCTATGCAAGCTTGGGGATGGCTGCAAAATCCTACCGAGGCTTTGATTAACCCCATCCACGAACCGCCGTCGGCGAATTATTGGTTTGGTACTAGCCGCAGCGGCTACGATGTGTTTTCCCGCACGCTGTTTGCTTCTCGGGCGGCTTGGCAAGTGGTAATTTTAGCCACTGCTTTGAGTTTGTTTATCGGTGTGCCGCTGGGTTTGGTTAGCGGTTATTTGGGCGGTAAGCTCGATCGAGTGTTGTTATTTTTAATGGATACAATTTATACTTTGCCGGGGCTGCTGCTTTCTTTGACGCTAGCGTTTGTAGTGGGAAAAGGAGTTTTGAATGCTGCGATCGCCCTGAGCATTTCCTACATCCCTCAATACTACCGCGTCGTCAGGAATCACACCGTCAGCGTCAAAACCGAATTGTTTGTCGAAGCCGCGCGAGCAATGGGTGCTGACACTTGGACAGTGCTTTCGCGCTACCTGTTTCTAAATGTGATTCAGAGCGTACCGGTGCTGTTTGCGCTCAACGCTGCCGATGCAATTTTAACATTAGGAGGTTTGGGATTTCTCGGATTAGGACTTCCCGAAGCAACTCCCGAATGGGGACACGACTTGCGTTTAGCTTTAGATGCGCTACCTACTGGCATTTGGTGGACGGCTTTGTTTCCCGGTTTGGCGATGACTTTAATGGTGGTGGGACTGTCTTTGGTGGGGGAAGGATTAAACGAGTTTGTTAACCCTCGCCTGCGGAATCAGCAGTAATCTGTCTCGCGGTTACATTAAGTTCGCAGTCAGGACTTTAGTGCTTATTCACAAATATAAAAAAAACTGAAGTCCTGACTAGAACAGGCGCTATAAAGAGATGGTAATCTCGGCCCGATTAATTACTAAATCTTTCTCTCAAGAAGGTGAATTATTTCTAGTAAACCTTCATTGGGTTGTCAATAGAAACACGGATCTGAATTTTTTCTTGATAGCTTCATTTTCTAAAGGTCAAGCCACATAATTTAAAGCCGACTAGAGGATAAAGCACGGCTCTGTGCTTTCTGATGACACGCTGTAAATAATAACAAAATTTTGAGCATAGCACTAGCGTCCTACCGTTCGATTGCTTTAAGTATCCTGGAGTTTAGGCTTTCTCTAACCATAGCAAGCACATCGCTAACTGGGTAAATTTTTATTCCTTGGCGGATTTATCATCTGCAGGCAGTTGCATCAACATCCGCTGGGAATTTTTTTGCGTCTGCTTGAAATTATCAAGACAATTCGGGAATGCTACCTAAAATTGATTGAGAGGCTTTATGGAATCTTCACACGGTCACGATATATTTAAAGGAATCGTGAAGTTATACTTCCGAGAGATGGCGAATTGTGTTGTTTGTGAGAATGTGCGATCGCGCAAGTGCGAACCGAAAGAAAAAAAAAATTAGAGAAATCCGCAGCCGAGAGTTGCGCGGCGGGTTAACTCTCAGTAGAATTTATCCTGGTGGTTTTTGCCATTGACGCGACAAACTCGTGTCGAACTGCTTAAATAAGAATGTGACGTTAAGAACTTAATGTGATTTAACGTGAAAATTAAACCCAATTTCTGAGATTTGAGCTAACTTAACAATGAAAGCCCCTGTTGCACTACTCAACCCGCAACGCTTCATTGGGGGTCAGAGTCGGTCTCTAATCCAGAGTTACCGACTTAAAACTAAAGCTACGAGCTTTATTCAATCGCAGATTGCGTATGATTCAATTCAGGGAAACAGGGTAATGATGGGTGTATCTACACGGATTGTATTGGTTCCAATTTGGGCAACTCAAAAATTGTCTGCTAACTGTCTGGCCAACTACGCCGCAGCCGTTCACCCAGATATACGCAGAAAACAGCGCCGTTTGATCGTGCCAAAGTTTTTGCGGGCCGTTCTCAGGATTTAGCAGAGCCGGACATGAGTTAGTATTGTCAAGCTAAGCTGACAGAGTTTCCTAGTTCTTGACCAACAATGGAAAACAACTTCCATTTTTTGTGAGAAAGGCTACAATCGGAAAGGTCTTTGCAAGATCCAATTCTCCCCGTTTGGTGCTTTAACCCTCTGCTGTTGCATTTGAGGCAGCAGACGGACATCCAAGGTGGCGAAAATTTCCCGTCCAACTGTCATGTCTGACAACCAGAGTGAAAGCAAGGCAAATCAAAAGTTCGACACCTCGAATACAAAAGTTAGACGGTTCCGTGCAGGAAAACTTGTACGGGTAAAAGCTCGAAGTACCGAGTAAAAAAGCCAGTATTTTTGGAAGTGCGATCGATCGTACTTCATGGTTTGCTTCTCTGGGGCAGGTATCGCAGATGATGTGGTAGCTCACTCCGAAAGAAAAAGCCTCAAGCTCAATTCAAGGTCGCGATGTAAAAATCTGCGATCTATTGAATGCGCTGACTGCTTCAAACCAGAACTCGAACCGTAACTCATAAAACAGGTGCAGTTTCGGTAACAAATTCAGCTAGCAGACCAAAAATCCCACTATTTTTTCCTGCGGGAATGTCAATACTGGCTAACTTGTCTAAACTACAAACAGACACTATTCCACTGTTATTTATTCTTTAATTCAGGAGCATGAGGAAGACGGCATGATCCCAGCTAACACCGTACTCGAAACCACAATTACACCGGAAATGGAAACAATCGAGTTGCTTCGCAGCGCCGAAAGCGTTCTACCTGAGAGCGAGTTAGAACTCTTTATCGACGAAGAAGACGATCGAGAAGAATTCTTAGACTCTCAATCTGAGGAAGACCCTAAATCTGGCAAAGGCGCCAAAGCCCGCCGTCGGGCACAGGCAAAGAAAAAGCATTATACTGAAGACTCTATTCGTCTTTACCTGCAAGAAATCGGTCGGATTCGGCTGCTGCGAGCTGACGAAGAGATTGAACTAGCGCGCAAGATTGCAGATTTGCTGGAATTAGAGCGAGTTCGAGAACAACTGCTCGAAGAGTATAACCGCGAACCCAAAGACAGCGAATGGGCAAATGCTGTAGATATGGCACTTCCTGCATTCCGTCACCGACTCCACGTCGGCCGTCGGGCAAAGGAAAAAATGGTGCAATCAAACCTGCGTTTGGTGGTGTCGATCGCCAAAAAATATATGAATCGCGGTTTGTCTTTCCAAGATTTGATTCAGGAAGGCTCTTTGGGTCTGATCCGTGCCGCTGAAAAATTCGATCACGAAAAAGGCTACAAGTTTTCTACCTACGCAACTTGGTGGATACGTCAAGCCATCACCAGGGCAATCGCCGATCAATCGCGCACTATCCGCCTGCCGGTTCACCTTTACGAAACCATTTCGCGGATCAAGAAAACTACCAAACTCCTGTCTCAGGAAATGGGTCGCAAGCCGACGGAAGAAGAAATTGCTACCCGCATGGAGATGACGATCGAGAAGTTGCGGTTCATTGCTAAGTCCGCACAGTTGCCTATCTCTCTAGAAACTCCGATCGGTAAAGAGGAAGACTCACGTCTGGGAGACTTTATTGAATCTGACGGGGAAACGCCAGAAGATCAAGTCTCGAAAAACTTGCTCAGGGAAGACTTGGAAAGCGTTTTGGATACTCTCAGCCCCCGAGAACGGGATGTACTGCGGCTGCGTTACGGCTTAGATGACGGACGGATGAAGACCTTGGAGGAAATTGGTCAAATCTTTAACGTCACTCGTGAGCGAATTCGCCAAATCGAGGCTAAAGCCCTGCGGAAGTTGCGCCATCCTAACCGCAACAGCATCTTAAAAGAATATATCCGCTAGAGTAATTTGCTAGCATCACCCAAAAGAGTGATTCGCACTCTTTTTTTTGGGGGGGAGACCCCCCGCCCCGGTTTGAGTTATAGCGGTTAAATTTTGTGCTGCTAATAACCCAGAGCAAGTTGCTATTTGCTGCCGAAATCGGGTTGCAAAAATTTTGGGAGTCCGTTACGGAACTCCCAAGCTTTGCATTGTCACAAAATTCTTAACTAGAAAATTACATCAGACCCCAAAAGTGAAGCAGGCCTTGACCGGAAACCAATTCGATGATGACAGCGGCAGAGAAACCAATCATCGCCAAACGACCGTTCCAATTTTCGGCTCCTTCGCTGAAGCCCCAGTTCCAAGCGTTGCGTTTTTGTTCTTGCATAGTGCGAACTCCTTTCGTTAACTTGTTTAAGGCTTATGTGAACAAATATAACATTCCTTGATCAAAATGCAAGCTTGTGATTAGTGATATCGGTCATCAAGGTCGATCGACCTTGATGATTTTACCTAACAGGAAAAATAGCCAACTCGGTATCAGGGTCGAACAAGTGAATTTTGTCATGGGCGATTGCCAACCAAAGCTCCTCGCCAACTCGGATCGATCGCTCAGGCGGAACCCGCACTTGCATCCGCACCGCCGGAGCATCCGTCAAACAAACCCCCAAATAAGTTTCGTGTCCCAAAGCCTCTACAATTTCCACTTGTACCGAAAGATTTTTGGTAGCCGGAGGGTTAATGCTCAGATGTTCCGGCCGAATGCCCAAAATTAGCCCTCGCCCGTCATATTGTTGTAGACTTTTTGCCCAAATATCGGGTAAAGTAAAGCGAAATTGCGGGTGAGAAATCAACAGCGGAGCACTAAATTCCACCGCCAAAAAATTCATCGGCGGAGAACCGATAAACTCAGCAACAAACAAATTAGCCGGCTTGTTGTAAAGCTCTAGAGGTCGAGCTACTTGTTGAATCTGGCCGACCTTCATAATAGCAAT
This sequence comes from Microcoleus sp. Pol17C6, assembly GCF_036701145.1. Classification (NCBI taxonomy): domain Bacteria; kingdom Bacillati; phylum Cyanobacteriota; class Cyanophyceae; order Oscillatoriales; family Microcoleaceae; genus Microcoleus; species Microcoleus sp. Pol17C6. Next base: position 22,536 of record NZ_JAUBQH010000061.1, on the reverse strand, counting down.
CCGATCGCCCATAGTCATCGCCTCAGTTTGGTCGTGAGTTACATAAATAGTTGTAGTTCCCAACTGTCGCTGCAACTGCACAATTTGCGATCGAGTTTCCGCCCTCAATTTCGCATCAAGATTCGATAGCGGTTCGTCCATCAAAAACACTTGAGGATTTCTAGCCATAGCCCTACCCAAAGCTACCCGCTGCTTTTGCCCTCCCGAAAGTTGTTTTGGCAAGCGATTTAAAAGAGATTCTATTTGCAATAATTCAGCTACCTCTCGCACTCGTTTTCCTACCGTCTTTTCCCGTTCCGACAAATAGCGCAAACCCGGAGGCAACTTGCGAGTCGCTCCTCCTAAAAAGTCCTCAAACAAAGGATAACTTAGAGGATTTTTAAAATAATTAGAAGCTAAATCATTAATAACCTCTTCTACCTTATTCCTAATTTTTTCTATCTTCTGGAGGCGTCCTTCTTCTCCTTGTATCTTCCCCCTTCCTTCTTCTTTCTTCCCTCTTCCTTCTTCCTTCTTTCTTCTTCCTTCTTCTTTCTCCCTTTCCGAGCGGCGCAATCCAAAGGCGAGATTATCGTAAACTGTTAAGTGAGGATAGAGAGCATAATTTTGAAATACCATAGCGATATCTCGGTCTTTAGGAGGCAAATCGTTAACCAGCCGATCGCCAACCCAAATATTACCGGCCGTCAAAACTTCCAAACCAGCGATCGATCGCAACAAAGTGCTTTTTCCGCAGCCAGAAGGCCCCACCAGCACCATGAATTCCCCGTCTTCGACCGTTAGGTTAATGCGCCGCAAAACGCTGTTAGACGAAGGGCGATCGGCTATAGGCGAGACATTTTCTGTGACGGTGTTTGCTTCTTTTTCCTGTTCTCCTTGGCGGAGGGGAAAACTTTTGTAGATATTTTCTAATACAACTTGCGCCATTAAACAATTTTTGATTTTTGATTTTTGATTTTTGATTGGGCATGGGGCATGGGGCATAGGGCATAGGGCATTGGTAATTGAGATATTCAAGGAAGGAGAAAGTTCGGTAACGAGCAGTGTACAGGATTTAAATGATTTAACGGATGGATGTTGAAGTCAGAAGTCAGATTAATTCCCCAATGCCCCAGACCCCATGCCCCATGCCCCATGACTATTGACTGCTGATAACTTTGATGATTCTTTCACCCGGATTGAGGTCAAAAACTCGATCGCCCGCAGCATCTTTCCCCCAAAAAGCTATAGCATCAATAGCCGATCGCAGCAGGCGGCCAGAATTAGTAAAAAGTTTAACATCCGTACCCGGAACAGCCTGCAGCAAGCCAACTAAAGCATCTTTAGGCTCTGAGAAACGAAAAGCTTGAGTGCCAATTTCGCCCCGGTTAGTAAGTCTGACAGAACCTGCGGGCATTCGTTTTGCCCAACCCAACTCGGAAAATAGCACCAGACTGTCGTTCGCGTCCAGAGTGATGCAACCCACCAACTCTTCCTGCTTCCGCAACCTGGTTACTTGAGATCCCTGGGCTGCGCGGCCCATTGGCGGCAGTTGTTCATCATCAATCTCAAACCGGAGGACTCGGCCTCCTGAAGTTGCGATCGCCACTTGCTCGCCGACTTTAGCCAGACTCGCACAGCGCAGCCGATCGTCCTCCTTGAGTTTAACAACAGTAACGCCACGATTAGTCAAATCAGCAAATTCCTGCATCGGCAAGCGCTTAATTTTCCCTTGCTGAGTCAGAGTTACTAAATCTGCCGCTTCCGAATTTTCCGGCAAAATAAAGTGTGCAACTGTGATTTCCGACAAAGCGCGACCGGCACTATCTTTAGTAGCACTCGGCGACAACAAACTAACGATCGGCGTTCCCCGGTCTTTGGCGCTACTACTAGGAATATCAGCCACTTTCAGCGGGTAAGCTTTGCCGTTAGGAGTTAAGACGACCAAAGTGCGATCTGTTTTCGTCAGATTTGCCGTCACAATAAAATCTTCATTTTTTTCTAAAGCTGAAACCGATTTTTCGCGACTTTTCGAGCGTGGCTTTTCCCCAGTCGGCAAGCGTCGCACGTACTGCTTGTGAGAAAATTCAACAATAGTTTCCTCTGCCTCTACAACGGGCAATAAGTTAGGCTGAATCGTTGCAGGCGACAACTGCTTCACCGCAGAATTTTTCTTACCCGAAAATTGTGGTTCGGCGTTTGCTGCGCGTGCAGTTCCATTGGCGAATTTAGTGCGGCGGGGGTCAGCGTACTTGCGTTTGAGCGAGCGAAATTCCTTCTTTAAAGCCTTCAAAAGTTCGCGCCTGTCGCTCAACAACCGCTGCAATTCTTGAATATTCGCCATCAACTCATCAAACTCAGACTGCAAATTTTGCCTTTCCAAACCAGTCAGTCTACGCATAGGCATCGCCAAAATCGCATCAGCTTGACTTTCGCTCAAATTGAGGCGAACTTGCAAAGTTTGCTTAGCAGTAGTGCCGTCAGGAGAATTTCTGAGAATGTCGATCGCGGTATCGAGATTTGTCAAAGCCAACATTAAGCCTTGGACAATATGACAGCGGCGTTCAGCAGCTTGTAACTCGTAATTGTAGCGGCGGGTAAGAGTCACTTCCCGGAAATCCAGAAATTCCTGTAACAATTGTCTCAGGGTCAACTGTCGCGGTTGACCGTTGACAATTGCCAGCAAAATCGCCCCAAAATTTGTTTGCAGGTCAGTTTGTTGGTAAAGGCGAGCGAGAACCGCTTCTGGGGTAAATTCCCGCTTGAGTTCAATCACCACTCGAATCCCTTCGCGATCGCTCTCGTCACGCAAATCAGAAATACCGTCGAGGCGGCCAGCATTGACCAACTCCGCTACCTTTTCAATCCAAGCTGCCTTATTTACCTGAAACGGAAACTCCGTCACCACGATCGCCGTTTTAGTACGCACCTTGCGATTACCTGGCACCTCTTCCACCCCGGCCACACCCCTGACCGCAATGCTGCCTCGACCCTTAGTGTAGGCGTCAACAATGCCCTCTGTAGCGACGATTTCCCCTCCGGTTGGAAAATCCGGACCCGGAATCAGTTCTATCAACTTCTCGTCCGATAGTTCCGGGTTTTCAATCAAAGCAATTAAACCGTCTACCACCTCCCCCAAATTGTGCGGCGGGATATTAGTTGCCATCCCCACAGCAATGCCCGTACAGCCGTTGAGTAACAGAAACGGCAACTGAGCAGGCAGTGCCGTCGGTTCCTGCTGCGAATTGTCAAAGTTACCAGTAAAATCAACAGTCGCCTCGCCGACTTGGGTTAGCATAGCTTCGTGGGCGATCGGTGCTAGCCTCGTTTCCGTATAGCGCATAGCAGCCGCCGGATCATTGTCCACCGAACCGAAATTGCCGTGACCCGCCAGTAAAGGATAGCGGCTCGAAAACTCCTGAACCATGCGTACCAGAGCGTCGTAAACCGATTGGTCGCCGTGGGGGTGATATTTTCCCAAAACATCTCCAACTACCCGGGCGCACTTACGGTAAGGCCGGTCTGGCGTCAGACCGAGTTCGTGCATCGCATATAAAATTCGACGGTGAACTGGTTTTAAACCGTCGCGGACATCAGGCAAAGCTCGCCCGACGATCACACTCATGGCATATTCGAGGTACGATTGCTGCATCTCGGCGTGCAGAGGCGTAGAAATTACTTGCCCGGAAAGTAGGTTGAGTTGTTTAGCCATGAGTCCTTGTGTCCGTTAATTCCTGAGTGAAAACAGCCTCTGTCAATAATGCCGAGGTTCCCTGTCTCGATTTAAAAGCCTTTGCAGCAGGCGAACCGAAAGTTCGATCCAACCGCCCAGTTGAAGAATAAAAATAAACTTAACTTGTGAAAGCAGAATCAGAGTCCCGAAGATGGGCAAAACTTGCCTCTTACTCTCCACTCTTACCCTAACCTCTATGTTGCCTTCATTTGCGCCTACCTGTCTATTTACCTTCTGCCGTGAGAAGGTTGATTCACAGGAGAACACGGAATGCCAGAAACTCAGAACGTAGTGAGGCTGTAGCTCTTCCTAGGAAAGCATCACGAGGGACTTGAGTCCCCGTCAATCTATGATAGAATTTAATTGCAATTAGGAATAACCTTCTACACGAAGAAATAGTTTATTCAGGAGAAACCCCAGATTGATCTCGTCTCAGTACAGTCGTAGCGTGGATCAAGCAGCAATGGTAGACGATCGAGCTTACCGTATTTTGCCAAGCGTGATGGACTCAGAAAGTCTTAAAAAAGAAAAGTAAGCGGAATTGGAATACCTCTGGTACTGGTACTTGTTCTGATCGTGTAGAGGCGTCTGGACTATGAATGAAGTCCAAGTTTTGGTCTTATTCAACCATAGAGCGTGGCCGTGACTCGCTGAGAGTGTCAAAAATGCCGATATTGATGAATTCATCAGTCAAAAGCTCTCCTGGCGATATCTCTTAGTCTGACATCCCCTTGATGAACGGAAGCGTCAATATTTTAAGCCGTTTTGAGGGGTTAAAACTGAGAATTAGGAATCTCCAACAATCCCCGCCAATCCCCGCTCAATTCGCTACTCCGAATGCTGTGGCGACGGGATTATGTGAATAAACATGGCTTGATTCTAATGAGGAAGAAGGAAAATAATTATCACACATTCCAGAATCTAATATCAGTTCAAAAAATAATGCAACTGTAGGCCCGTGATCCAAACTGATATCCAGTCAATCAGTTCCCATCTAAAATCTAAAATCTAAAATTTAAAATGGTAGAAGCCGGAGGCTTGACCGAAAGAGAGGATACTATAAGTCCAGGACGCACGGGTAGTCAGAAACCGGGTTTTTTCATAACAATAGTTCGTTATAGCCGGCCGAAACGAGCAAAAACCGGGTTCCGAGGCGTCGTCCCTGCGTCCAGGATTGTACTAGAAACCTGCTACCTGAGAATCTTGAGGCTCTCACCAGTGCCAGGTCTAGTTAGAAAAAACAACTAAACTGTCTGTGTGTAGTAGTCTAAATGATGGTACTGGATGCTTCTCGGCATCTGTAAACCCTCTCACAGCTAGTGGCTCAAGGATATACATACGGGTTTTGCAGGGTTCCCGGCTAATGGCGCTAAAAACTCTGCATTTTTGACGGGGAATGTACTCCCCGTGTCGTGTTCCTCTTTGGACTAAAGTCACAAAGTTTCTATACTTCCCATATTTATTTATGAAAACCGTTCTGATTGTAGAGGACGATTTGGTTAATGCTCGGGTTTTTTCCAAAATTCTGACTAAGCGGGGGGGCTTAGCCGTGAAGCACACGGAAAATGTTGAAGAGGTGATGCAGATTGCTGCCAACGGCGAAGCTGATTTGATTTTAATGGATGTGTCTCTTTCCCGCAGCGTGTACCAGGGCAAATCTGTGGACGGCATTAAGATTACTCAACTGCTCAAAGCTGACCCGCAAACGGCATCGCTGCCGATTATTTTGGTGACTGCTCACGCGATGGCTGGTGATAAAGAAACATTTCTGGATCAAAGCGGTGCCGACGGTTACATCTCTAAACCTGTGGTAGACCATCAAGAGTTTGTTAATCAAATCAAGGCTTTGCTGCCTGATTGAGTGAACCATATATGCAGAAGGAATAAGAAGGAAGAAGGAAAAAGGAAGAAGGAAGAAAGAATTGTTTGTTTGAACCAACAAACCATTAAAACTCTAGAATTACAAAGTTTGCTTAAACTCTGAATCTTCCTTCTTCCTTCTTCCTTTCGATGTCCCATCGCACCATGCGATGAGTTCGGACTTGTAATTTGTGAGGAAAAATTTGAGTTTTTTCAACTCATGAAATCGGAGTGTGCGGCGCCCGTGGAACCAAATTATCCTCAGCGAGCGCAACGCTGTTCACTCATTCATGCAATCTCAAAACTATGATTAGTCTTCGTCCTCATCGAAGTCAAAACCGATATCATCATCATCGTCAACATCAGGTCCCAAGGCGTCATCATCAGTCTCAGCGACAAACTCGTCCTCATCAACCTCAACTTCCTCAAAATCCTCATCAGCCTCAAGATCAGACCCGCGCCCGATCTCAAAACCGCTCTCGATCGTATACGCGCGACGCGCAGTACGGTCATCAAGTACCACATCCTCCTGTAAATCGTGGATGTCGTCATCAAACACAGCACCATCAAAACCCGCATCCTGAACCCCAGCATCCTCATAGGCATTGAACCCAGTACCCGCAGGAATCAGGCGGCCGATAATCACATTTTCCTTCAGCCCGCGCAGCCAGTCAGACTTACCTTCGATCGCAGCCTCAGTCAACACCCGCGTAGTCTCCTGGAACGAAGCAGCAGAAATAAAGCTATCAGTATTCAGCGAAGCCTTAGTAATCCCCAGCAACACCGGAGTATAATCCGCCGGCGCTCCACCAGTAATTGACATCGCCTCATTCACCTGCTCAACCTGCCGCAATTCTACCAACTCACCGGGGAGCATAGTAGTATCGCCGCCATCTTCCATCCTGACTTTGTTGGTCATCTGGCGAACAATCACCTCGATGTGCTTGTCGGAAATATCCACGCCCTGAGACTGATAAACCGACTGCACCTCATTCACCAAAAACGTCTGCACCTGTTGGAAACTCTCCAAGGCAGCCTCAAAAGTAGACTGCCGCTCCTTGAGCACGTGGAAGAACACCTCCAGAATTTCGTGAGGGTTAGCAGGCCCGTCGGTCAAAGCTTCGGCGACGCCTACGCGCTGTCCGTCGGAAACGATCGGGTTTTGACCAGGCAACAAAGGATACTCCTCAATCCGGCCATCATCCTCAATCACCGCAAGTTCCACAACATCGTCATCCGTAACCACGCGAGCCGTCCCCGGCCGCTTGGCTAAAATACAAGCTTCCTTCGGCTTCCGCCCTTCAAGAAGTTCCTCAATCCGTGGCAAACCCTGAATGATATCCCCAGTCTTTGCCCGCTCAAAGACCAGAATCACCAAATTGTCACCCCGCTGCACCAAATCGCCGTCGTCTACGTGCAGCACCGCACCAGCCGAAACCCGGTAAGGACGAGCCACCCGGAGCAAGAGTTTCGCCGATTCTGTCTCAGACGCAGGTACAACCTTCACAACTTGGCCGGACTCTTCGAGAACAACCCCCGGAGCTATTTCGGTACCAGCAACCAGCAGTTGACCCGGACTCACATCCGGCGTACCCGCCACAGAGATCGAAATAGAATCCGCATCTCGCATCACCAACAGTCGGCGTACTGGTTCGCCCTGCCCCTCGCGGATGCCCCGAACGATACCCGCTTCTTTGCAGAGAATCTCGGTGCGGGCGACTACTGCCCCGGGCGCGATCGACTGCCCATCTTCGACCAACAGCCGCGTGTGAGTGCTGCCCTGAGTCGGATCTGCAGACACATCCCGCCGAATCACCAGCGATTCCAAAATGACTAGCTGCAAGCGGAAAGTCTTGGAAGCTCGATCGCCCCCATCGCTGACAGCCATCGCCAACTCTTGCGACTCCGTACCGTCTTCAGGCGAACCCCAAGCCGGTCCCGAACCGTCCGCCCCAAAAGCCGTAGCATCTTCCTCATCCGGCAACAGCTCGATATCCGCCGCCAGTTGCGGAGCTCCCGAACCAATTTCCAAGATAAGCTGAGTCCGCAGCAGTTCCAATCCCTCGACAGACTTGACGCGCTCCCCATCCTTATAAGGAAGTCGCTGCACCGCTTTCAAAGAGATCGACTCATTCAGCGCCGTCTGAGAAGGCACAGGTGGCTTATCCGGCACCGGAAACTCCACCACAGGCCGCAGCAGCAAAGCCGGGCCTTCGGGAGTTTCGATATACTCCGCATAGCCCAACTCTTCGGCAACCAAGCCTGGGAAAATTTCTTCACCGGCGTTGACGATTTGACCTTCCCCAAATGTTAGCGGCGGGCGGTCAACTACATGGAGTGTGCCCGGTTTGATCACAATTTCCCGAAGGATGTCATTTTTCTGAGTGATTTCCACTGCCCCGCTGGTTTGGCAGAAAATATCCTTAACGACTTCTGTACCGGCCTCAACGTACTGGCCGTCTTCCACCAGCAGCAATGAAATATCTTTATTTACCTCGTGGCACTCTTCCGGTATCCAGAGCAGAGTGCCGCCTTTAACGACTTCGTAGCCAAGTTTAGCTTTGCCGCGCTTGTGGACTTCCACCCCCCCATACTTGACAATACCCCCTGTAGCTGTGCGGTAGCTGTCGTCGAGCAGTTCGGCGACGACTTCCCCGTTAATCACTTTGCTCCCAGGAGCCGTCTTCAGGGAAAACCGCTGCTTAGAAGATGTTTCGATCGTGTAGTGGTCGCGGCCGCCTGCGCTTTCTGCCCGCACAACTGCTTGGTCGAGCAGGACTTGGGCGGTGATAATTTCGATTTCTCTGGGGTCAGCGATGCGGACTACGCCGCCGTGTTCGGAGACGAGTTTAGTTTCGGCAATCACGCTTTCGGCCGGAATGCGATCGCCATTTTTCACTGCAGGTTCGGCGCCTGGGGGCAAGTTGTAGACCTCTCCTGAGAGAATCCAAATCAGCCCGCCTTTGCTGGCTGTGCGGGTGGTGTTCCCTTGGCGGTCGGTTTTTTCTTCAGGCACCAAATCAGCAAATTTGGCTTCTCCGGCTAAGTCGGAAGCCACGTCTGTAGTCACTTTTTCCGTAGTTTTGCGGGCGGCGCGACCGAGGATCGGCACTTCTGCCAAAACTTGACCGGGAATGGCGCGCTGTCCGTCTTTGACCATCAGAGTAGAGCCCTGGACGATCGCCAATTCGATTTTCAGTTTTTGATTTTTGGCGCCGGATTTCCCTTCTTCAAATCCGTCGCCCTCAAATACAAGTTTGCCGTTGTTTTCTGCCACCAGTGCTTCTTCGCCGTGTCTGGTGCGGAACGAGCGAGTACGCAAGTTCTTGAATTTCACTACGCCGGGGAAGGGTGCGCGTTCTTGTTTCGCGACTTCTCCAGTGAATACGCCGCCGGTGTGGAAGGTACGCATGGTGAGCTGGGTTCCCGGTTCCCCGATCGACTGAGCTGCAATAATCCCGATCGCTTCTCCCATGTCCACCATTTTCAAGTGGGCGAGACTCCAGCCGTAGCAGTGCTGGCAAACCGATCGGGTAGATTCACAAGTCAGGGGCGATCGTAAATACACCTCTGGCACCCCTGAATTACCAATTTCCGTCGCCAACTCCTCGGTAATTGGCTGATTTCGGACGGCTTTTTCGCTGCCGTAAGACACGATTTCCCCGGTTTTGGGGTGCACCACATCTTTGGCGAACACCCGCCCTAGCAGCCTGTCTTTGAGGGGAATCAGCACTGTTGCTCCGTCCGTCATCGGCCGTACTCGAATTCCCCGCTGAGTGCCGCAGTCCACTTCCCGCACAATTACGTCTTGGGACACATCCACCAAACGGCGAGTCAAATAGCCAGAGTCTGCCGTCCGCAACGCTGTATCTACCAAGCCTTTGCGCGCGCCGTAGGAAGAGATGATGTATTCGGTAACGGTGAGTCCCTCGCGGAAGTTGGTTTTAATTGGCAAGTCGATGATTTCGCCTTGGGGGTCAGCCATCAATCCGCGCATTCCGACTAGCTGCCGCACTTGAGAAATGTTTCCCCGCGCCCCGGAGAATGCCATCATGTAGACCGAGTTTAGGGGGTCTGTGGCTCGGAAGTTTTTGACTACTTCGTCTTTGAGGTCTTCTGATGTGCTGTTCCAGGTATCGATTACTTTTTGGAAGCGTTCGACTTCGGTGATTTCACCTCTGGTGTATTTTTGTTCGGTGATGCGGATTTCTTCTTCGGCTGCATCGAGGAGCGATCGTTTTGACGGGGGCACTTGCAGGTCGTCTACGCTAATCGAAACTCCCGCTCGTGTCGCAAAGCGGAAACCCAAGTCTTTGAGTTTATCGGCCATTTGCGCTGTACGGGCCGTTCCGTAGTGCATGAAGGACCAAGAGATTAATTTTTTGAGCTGACCTTTGTCAACAACTCGATTGCGAAAAACAATTTCCTTATTTTCTGTCATTTTTCTGAGTAGTGGTAATTGGTAACTTTTACTGCCCTTCGACTTCGGTTCTCTTGAGCGAAGCCCAATGGTTCAGGAACCGCGTAGCCGAAGTATTGGTAATTGATAATTGGTAATTGGTAATTGATAAGTAGAGTGGCGGGAAAAAACAACAAGCATTTTGTAGGGGCTGGTTTAGCGTATAAGTAACCGAGCTAAGCTAGGAGATAAATGCACTCACCTGCCCTTCCCATAATAAAGTTTATTTGCACCTACCTACTTAATTGGTAATTGGTAACTTTTTCTACCCTTAGACTTTGCTCAGTCACCGCGTCGCTGAAAGTATTTGTAAGTAGTAATGGGTAAAATTTCTGGTTTCAATCACTATTATTTGTTAGCGATTATTTGTCAGTTATTACCCATTACCCCTTACCCGTTACCTCTTATCCCTTACCTCTTACCCTTTACCCATTTCTAATTGTTAATTACCGATTCGATGGTTTGGTGATAGATAATCCTGCCCGGAGTAGTGCGAATGAATTGATTGATCACCTTGCCGTCTCCGTCTTCCCGAACCCGGCGGAACTTGTATTCTTTCGTCACGATACCGTCGGTAGAGCGTTCCACCTTCAGCGGTTCTCCTTCGGGTTCAGTGTTTTCTATGGCGCCTTGAAATCTCACCCACACATAAGAGTGCAAGTCAACGATTCCTTGTTCGTAAGCTACAACCGCGTCGGTAAGGTTGGAAAAATAGTGACCGGCTCCTTTTTGAGCGTCAGGATTTTCGGCTGTCAAGTAATAGCAACCGAGCACCATATCTTGAGAAGGAGTAACGATCGGTCTTCCGGTTGCCGGCGACATAATGTTGTTAGAAGCCAGCATCAGCAAGCGCGCTTCCGCCTGAGATTCCAGAGACAACGGCACGTGCACGGCCATTTGGTCGCCGTCAAAGTCAGCGTTAAAAGCAGGACAGACTAGCGGGTGAAGCTGAATCGCCCTCCCGTCCACCAAAATCGGCTCAAAGGCTTGAATCCCCAAACGGTGGAGAGTGGGCGCCCGGTTTAGCATTACCGGGTGTCCTTCAATCACCTCCTGAAGCACGTCCCAAACGCTGGGATCGTTGCGCTGAATCAGTTTTTTGGCAGCTTTGATGTTGTTGACCAATCCTTGGCGGATCAGGCGGTGGATGACGAAAGGCTGGAAAAGTTCGATCGCCATTTCCCTCGGCAAACCGCACTGATGAATCTTCAGTTTCGGCCCCACCACAATCACCGATCGCCCGGAGTAGTCAACCCGTTTCCCCAGCAAGTTTTGCCGGAAGCGACCTTGTTTCCCTTCAATGATGTCCGACAGCGACTTCAGCGGGCGGTTGTTTGCGCCCACCACTGTCCGACCCCGGCGACCGTTGTCAATCAGCGCATCCACAGCTTCTTGCAGCATCCGCTTTTCGTTGCGGATGATAATCTCCGGCGCCAGAATTTCTTGGAGTCTAGCCAAGCGGTTATTGCGGTTGATTACTCTTCGGTAGAGGTCGTTGAGGTCGCTCGTTGCAAAACGCCCGCCGTCTAGCTGCACCATCGGCCGCAAGTCGGGGGGAATCACCGGAATCACATTGAGTACCATCCAATCGGGTTGAGATCCCGTAGCGATGAAGTTGTCAATTACCCGCAAGCGTTTAATTAACTTCGCCCGTTTTTGACCTTTAGCATTGGCAATATCTTCCCGCAACTTTTCCGCTTCACTTTCTAACGGAATATTTTGCAGCAAAACTTGCAAAGCTTCAGCACCTATGCCTACTTCTACACCTGTGAGTGTGGAATCTTCGCTGTAAAGTTCGTCTTCTATTTCCAGCCAAGCATCTTCGGTGAGCAATTGCTTGTATTGAAGTTTTTCGGCATTACCGGGATTGAGGACAACATAGGCGTTGAAATAGACGATTTGTTCGACATCTCGCAGCGGCATATCTAACAGAATTGCCATGTAACTCGGGATGCCTTTGAGATACCAAACGTGAGCTACTGGAGCTGCTAATTTGATAAATCCCATCCGGTGACGGCGGACGCGAGATTCAGTGACTTCAACACCGCATCTTTCGCAAACAATGCCTCTATGGCGAACTCGTTTGTACTTCCCACAATGACATTCCCAATCTTTTGCAGGCCCAAAAATGCGCTCGCAAAACAAGCCATCCATTTCCGGTTTCAAAGTCCTATAATTTATTGTTTCGGGCTTCGTCACTTCTCCAGTTATCTGACCGTTGGGTAAAGTCCTCTCTCCCCACTGTCGAATTCTTTCTGGTGAAGCTAACCCGATCTTGACGTAATCAAAGCGTTGTTCTATTTTAGCCATTCTTGACTCCAATTGATAATTTACAGTAGATTATTTGTGGTGCTTTCTCTTTTTTCTGTGCTTTTTTTACTGCTTAAATCAATCTTATACTCCTTTATATGTGATATTGTTTTTAATATCATAGATGACACTTGAGGAGACTCTTAAGTCATCAGCTATTTTAGAGATTGATTCTCTATCTCTAATCCTTTTTCGTACCTCAAGAGCTTGCTCGAAAGTCAATTTCCGATCGAGGTATCCACCCATGCGAGGAACTGGAACCTCTTGGCCTTCTTCCTTCCAAGTGACGTGATACTTAATATCATGTATGGTTTTGCGACCCACACCATATTCCTGAGCTACATCCTTCACTCTCTCTCCTGCGGCTAGTTTTTGCCGAATTTCTCGTACCTTTTCCCAGTCTAATTTTGCCTTGGAAAGGGGATGACTTTTGCCTTGAGTGCGTCCTTTCTTAGAAGCATCTAATGAATTTTGAGTGCGAGTACCACCCCAAAGGTGTTCTGGATTAATACAACTGGGATTGTCGCAGGTATGACAAGCATCTATCGAAGTCGGAATTTCACATCCTAATTTCTCAGCTAAAACAGCACGAGTAACTGATTTCGATTTCCCATTTTTCCAGTATCTGCCATAGCCTTGACCGTCCTTTGAGCCTTGAAAAATGATGCAGCCGTTGTCTTGAATTTCTCCTAAAAAACCGGGCAAAACTGTAGTGAAGTTATCGGGAATATTTGTCTGAAGTATCTTAGTAATAGTTTCATGTTGTAATCCATACTCTTTTGCTAGGTGGTTTTTGACTGTTCCAGATAAATATTTAGTCTGAATTTCCCGGAGTTGTTTGATCGACAATATGCCAATACCCGGAATACTTTTCCGTCTGGGAGTTTTGCGATCGCGCCCAATCATCTGCCCGGTATTTTCAGCCGCAGTTCCCGCTACGAGATGTGCTGGGTTGATGCAGCTTCGATTGTCACAGGTGTGGCAAGCAAAATAACCGGAACCAAGGAATCCTGCTATTTTTGATTCGAGGACTAATCGGTGGACTAATACCGTTTTGCCATCTAGCCACTTGCGCCCGTAACCGTTGCCAAACTTGCTCCCTTGCCAGTTAATACAGCCAGTCTTCAGGTCAACTTCTCCTTCTATTCCTGGGACAACTGTTACAATAGTCATGTCAGCGTCTCTCCTCTTAAGAGCGTTGATTCGCCTCACCAGTGTTCGTACCACTGCTGAGGCATTTTAATTGGCACTTCTCGATTTTAGATTTTAGATGTGAGATGTAAGATTGAATGCTGTCAAACAATTCTTCAATCTAAAATCTAAAATCTAAAATCTAAAATCCCTAATCTTCGTCAAGTTCGTCACGAGAAAGCGATTCGTAAGTAGGCCGGGAGGGCGATCGCTTGCCCCCAGCATCTGCCATCAAATCCACCTCAACGTGCTCGCTGCCCTCGTCGGACGTATTCACCTTGTGCACGGCAATATCCAAGCACAAAGACTGCAACTCCCGCATCAGCACCTTGAAAGATTCCGGCGTACCGGGGCGCGGAATAGCTTTGCCTTTGACGATCGCATTCAGCGCTTCATTCCGTCCCTGCATATCGTCCGACTTGACAGTAAGCAACTCTTGCAAAGTATAAGCTGCGCCGAACGCTTCCAGAGCCCAGACTTCCATTTCTCCGAACCGCTGACCCCCCTGCTGCGCTTTGCCGCCCAAAGGCTGCTGCGTTACCAGCGAGTAAGGGCCTGTGCTGCGGGCGTGGATCTTATCGTCTACCAAGTGAACCAGCTTCAGCATATAGGCGATGCCGACTGTGATCGGGCGATCGAACGGTTCACCAGTTCGGCCATCGTAGACAATAGTCTTGCCGGGGTGCTTTTCATTAAACACCCAAGGCTTGCCGGTTTTTTCGCGCGCCTCCTGTAACTTGCCGTGTACGGTTTCCCGCGACTTTTCAGCGCCGTGCATTTCATCAAAAGGCACCATCTTGAACCGCATCGACAGATTTTCGCCGGCCCATCCCAGCAAGCACTCAAAAATCTGACCCACGTTCATCCGCGACGGTACGCCCAAGGGATTGAGCACTATGTCAACCGGAGTCCCGTCGGGCAAATAAGGCATATCCTCCATCGGCAGAATCCGGGACACAATACCCTTATTCCCGTGGCGGCCGGCCATTTTGTCGCCGACTTGAATCTTCCGCTTTTGAGCTACATAGACGCGGACGACCATGTTGGCGCCAGGAGGCAGTTCGTCGCCCTGTTCGCGGGTAAACACCCGCACGTCAACCACGCGGCCTTTTTCGCCGTTAGGGACGCGGAGGGAATTGTCGCGCACGTCGCGGGCTTTTTCGCCGAAGATTGCCCTCAGCAGTTTTTCTTCCGGCGGTTGGTCGGATTCGCCCTTGGGGGTGACTTTGCCGACTAGGATGTCGCTGGCTTCTACCCAGGCACCTTTGCGGATAATGCCCTGTTCGTCTAGCTGGCGCAGCGCGTCTTCGCCGACGTTAGGAATTTCGCGGGTGATTTCTTCGGGGCCGAGTTTGGTTTGGCGGGCTTCGATTTCGTATTTTTCAATGTGGATCGAAGTGTAGACATCTTCGTACACCAAACGCTCGCTAATTAGCATCGCGTCTTCGTAGTTGTAGCCTTCCCAAGGCATATAAGCTACGAGGATATTGTGACCCAGAGCGAGTTCTGCCCCTTCGGTGGAGGAACCGTCAGCGAGAACTTGACCTGCTACGACTCGATCGCCCTCATAAATCAGCGGACGCTGGTTTAAACAAGTATCTTGGTTAGAACGCTGATATTTTTGCAGTTCGTGTTCGATGCAGCCAGCATATTTTTGCTTCCAAACCGAGGGCTGTTTGACTTTGAGATCGTCG
This sequence comes from Microcoleus sp. Pol17C6, assembly GCF_036701145.1. NCBI lineage: Bacteria > Bacillati > Cyanobacteriota > Cyanophyceae > Oscillatoriales > Microcoleaceae > Microcoleus > Microcoleus sp. Pol17C6. The sequence goes on along the minus strand of NZ_JAUBQH010000061.1, from coordinate 7,310 downwards.
TATTCCTTAATCAGGAAATGTTCTTCGCTGGAATTCGATTCGGCATCTACAGCTAGGGGTTTGACAATAATCCGGGTAGCGTCGATGTAAATCACCTCGCCGTCAATCCGGGAAACCACAACCATCCCCGAATCTCGCGCCGCCTGAGCTTCCAATCCCGTACCGACTAGCGGCCGTTCTGGTTTCAGTAGCGGCACAGCTTGCCGCTGCATATTCGATCCCATCAGAGCTCGGTTGGCGTCGTCGTGTTCCAAGAACGGAATCAGCGATGTCGCTACGGAGACGATTTGCACGGGCGAAATCGCCATGTAGTCCACCTGCATCGGCGTGGTGGTAGTAAATTCTTGGCGGTAGCGGACGGCTACGGTTTCGCCCAAGAGGTTGTTGTTTTCGTCGAGGCTGATGTCTCCGGGGGCGACGCGCAAATCGTCTTCTTCGTCGGCTGTCATGTAAACAGGCGCTTTGTCGCGCAGCACCCGTCCTTTTTCTACTGGATAAAAAGGAGTTTCAATAAAGCCGTAGGGGTTGACGCGGGCGTGAGTTGCCAAGGAACCGATCAGACCGGCGTTGGGGCCTTCTGGTGTTTCGATCGGGCAAATCCGGCCGTAGTGGGACGGGTGAATGTCCCGCACTGCAAACCCGGCGCGTTCCCGAGTCAGACCTCCTGGACCCAAGGCGGAAAGCCGACGTTTGTGAGTCAGTTCTGCCAGAGGGTTGGTTTGATCCATGAACTGCGATAGCTGGGAGGAACCGAAGAATTCCTTGATCGCTGCTACCAGCGGTTTGGGGTTGACCAGAGAAGCGGGGCTTAGGGAGTCGGCATCCGAGACGGTCATTCTTTCGCGGATGATCCGTTCTAAGCGGTTGAGTCCGACTCGGACTTGGTTTTGCAGCAGTTCTCCGACACTGCGGACGCGACGGTTGCCTAAGTGGTCGATGTCGTCGGTGGAGCCGATGTCGAATTCGAGGTTAATTAAGTAGTCGATCGCCGTCAAGATATCTTGCGATGTCAGCACCCGCATCGTATCGGGGACTGTCAAGCGCAATTTTTTGTTGAGTTTGTAGCGGCCGACTCGGCCCAAATCGTAGCGTTTGGGGTCGAAAAAGCGCGAGTTGAGGAGCTGTTCGCCGCCCGCTACGGTGGGGGGTTCCCCTGGACGGAGTTTGCGGTAGAGCTCCATCAAAGCTTCTTCTTCGCCGAATTGTCCTTCTTTCTCGATCGTTTTTTGGAAGTATTCCGGGTGGCGCAGGGAGTCGTAGATTTCGCCGTCTGTGAGTCCGAGGGCTTTGAGCAGCACCTGAGCCGATAGTTTGCGGGTTTTGTCGATTCTGACCCAGACTAAATCGTTTTTGTCTGTTTCAAATTTCAGCCAAGCGCCTCGGTTGGGGATGAGCGAGGCGTTGTAGGAACGGCGACCGTTTTTGTCGGTTTCCGATTTGTAGTAGACGCCTGGGGAACGCACGATTTGGTTTACAATCACCCGTTCCGCGCCGTTGATGATGAAAGTGCCGCGCTCGGTCATCAAGGGCAAGTCGCCGATGAAGACTTCTTGTTCTTTGATTTCTCCTGTTTCTTTGTTAATCAGGCGGGTGGGGACGTACATTTGTACCGAGTAGGTGCTGTCCCTGCGCTTGGCTTCGTCCACATCATATTTGGGGCGCTTGAGTTTGAAGTCTTTGCCCATGAAGTGGAGTTCCAGCTTGCCCGTGTAGTCTGTTATCGGGGAGAAGCTGTCGAGTTCTTCGATCAGTCCGGCTTCTAGGAACCAGCGGAAACTTGCCCGCTGGATTTCGATCAGGTCGGGCAAGGTGAAGGCGAATTCTGTGTAATCTTTAGTGGTCATGGGGGTCCTTTTTCCGCAGTGGCTCTAGCTTTTTACATGGCGCCAAGGCTGGGCTTTTTTACCTTGTTGCGTTTTTTTGATTGATTGTGTGAGAGAATTTATATGATGTTTTCGATCGCCTACCAACTGCTGCAACGGTTATTTTTGCGGTGCGCTCGCAGTATTTTTGTGCGGATTTTGGTTTCGATCCCGATGCTTTTAGCTCCGATATCGTGGTTTTCCTGGGTAAATCCCCTACACTTTTGACTCCTAAAATTGACTTGACAGCTATTGCCAAATTGCTGAGGTTCCAAGTTTCTTCTGATGTGTAAGTTTGAGTGTGTAAGTTTGAGGTATTGCGTGAAGTTGTGACCGATCCTGAAGGTTAGCGTACTCGCGTTGTGTTGGCAGTTTCCGGGCGACATCGCAGGATCGGATACTCAGCCAACGCCCGATCGGTCGGTTCTTTTTATTATAGGACGCAAATCCGATCGCAACAGGCAACGCCAAAAGAATCTCCAATAAAGGATGAATCCGGTTTTTCTGGCAGGATATAAATGAGATTGTCCCGATCGCTGGCTCCTAAATCGACCTGTTTTCCTCGTTTCTCTGTTCTGCTATAACTAAACTGAAAAGCCGAATAGCTGACAGGCATTTTCGGTTGTCTGCTGGGACAAAGTTAAGAGAGAAACTCCTCTCAATTTAGCAACTTGCTCGGCTACGTAGTAGACGTAGGCTGGTTCGTTGCGTTTTCCCCGCTGGGGTACGGGGGCGAGAAAAGGGCAATCTGTCTCGACTAGGATGCGATCGCTATTTACCATACAAGCTGATTCTTGTATTTGCAAGGCTTTTTTAAAGGTGACTGTTCCGCTAAAACTGATGTAGAAACCTAGGTCTAAAAACCACTGGGTTTCTTCGGGTGTGCCTCCCCAGCAGTGCATGACCCCGCGCACTGGCCCGCGTGTTTGCCAAAAGTTCCTCAGCATTTCGGCCATTGGGGCGGCGGCGTCGCGACAGTGGATAATGACTGGTTTGTCAAGTTCCTGGGCGATTTCAAGCTGGGCCTCAAACACTTTAAACTGGTGTTCTCGATCGTCAGCTTTATAAAAGTCCAGTCCGGTTTCGCCGATCGCTACTACTCTAGAGTCCGAACTTGCTAATTCCCTAATCTGGCCTGCAGTCTCGTCTTTCCACTTCTCGGCATCTAGGGGGTGGAGTCCAACCGCAAAGGACACTTCTGCAAACTGGTTGGCGATTGCTTGAATGCCGGCAAACTCTTCTGGCTCTACACAAGAATGAACCAGCCGAACTACACCAGCTTCGCGCCAGCGTTCTCGAATGGCTTCTAACTCAGATTTGTAGGTCTCAAAGTTGATATGAACGTGAGTGTCGATGAGCTGCATGGGGGAAGCAGATTAGAGGTGATACGGGAGAGTCCTGGTGGGATAGGGCGAGGGGGGAGTGAGAGAGTCTGGGAGTGGGAGTGGCAGAGAGTGTGTGGGAAAAATCTTCCGTCTTCTTCCTTCTGCCTTCTTCACGCTTGACTTCTTCACGCTTGACTTATTCCCTCAACATCCATCCCTTCAATCTTGTACACTGCTTCGTTGCCGAACTTTCTGCTTCCTTAAGATGCTACCGAGGATGCTTCGTGTGGCTTGAGGGTTCTTGCCAAGCGGGACTTTTTGCGAGCGCCGTTGTTGCGGTGGAGTACACCTTTTTTGACAGCTTTGTCAATTTTGCTGTAGGCCTCAGACATTCGCTGTTGGACTTCTTGCATTAATTCAGGACTCGGAGCTGCAGCGTACTTGTCTACGGCAGCGAAATACTTCTTCATCAAAGTTTTGACCGCTGACTTGTAAGATTTGTTGTACAAGCGGTTACGTTCGGCGATTTTGACTCGTTTGACGGCGGACTTAATATTTGCCATAGTTCAGTTGCTGGAAGTAGGTATTCATTGATACACCCTAGTCTCAAGACAGTCCCAAGACACGGGGATTTTGAAGGACAACCTTTTTGGGATCTATCCGCAAAAAGCTTGATTTTTAATGGCGGAGTGAGACAGCCACTCTCCCTTCGCTCAGATTGAGCTGAGTCTGTGGCTACTTTTTGGCGACGCCCGCGCAATAATTTTTTATTGACTCATTTAACTGCCTGTTTTTTACCCCTGACAAGACCCAAAGGTATGACACGGGTGTTACGGAGGCGTTTTGCGGTGTTTCCACCGTCACGAGTTAAAGTCACGGTTTCTTGCGCGCAATTTTCAAGTATACAATAATTTGGCGTTTTTTTATAAAAAAATTATCAGGTGTTGGAAAAACTAATATAGCACCTATTTTGCTCAAAATCCAATTCTCTGAAAAATCCAAGTTAAGCTATAACAAAGAATACGGGTTATTTGGGCTTCGGCAAGAAGCACTTACCGAAGGTAGAAGGTAAAAAGCTGAAGGTAGAAGGTAGAAGGTAGAAGACAGCCGGATCAGAAGGTAGAAGGTAGAAGGCAGAATCAAAATTCTCCCGCTCGAACACTCTCCCTCTCGGATATTATCGGGGTCGAACACTCTCTCCTCTGCGTTCCCACCCTCTTCCTCCGCACCCGGTTCTCTGGCGGGCAATTCCTAGAGAAGGTTGTGACTTGTCCTCAGTGTTGCAAAATCCTCGACAGAGATTTAAACGCTGCACTGAAGCCTTGGAAAATGCCGCGACTCTCGCGGTTTAAGCTTGTGGACTCGTGGTGGCCTACTTCTCTAGGAGAACCCCACAAAAATCCCCAATTGTCAAGCAAATGTTAGTGAAGTTATAGACGGCATTCCTAATCTCCATGCTGCGAATCATTACTCAGTGGGTTGAGGCACAAGCTGAACTGCGACGGATCTGCGATCGCACCCATGACGAACTTGTCGTTCACAAAGAAGCCACCGTGCGGGAGGTGCTGCAAGCTGTAAGGCGCAGAGGCGATCAGGCTGTGCTGCACTACACTGCTGAATTTGACCGCATGACCCTAAATGTGGAAGATTTACGGGTCAGCGGCGCCGAATTGGATGCTGCTTACCAGCAGGTGTCGAAAGAATTATTAAATGCCATCCGGCTGGCTTGCAAACAGGTAGAGGCGTTTCACCGACAGCGCGTACCCAAGTCTTGGGTGCAGTTTGGCGATGACGAGATTGTTTTGGGCAAGCGCTACACGCCGGTCGATCGAGCGGGAATCTACATTCCTGGCGGTCAGGCGTCCTATCCGAGCTCGGTGATCATGAATGCGGTTCCTGCGAAGGTCGCCAAGGTGCCGAGACTGGTGATGTGTACTCCCCCCGGACAGGAGAAGAAAATGAATCCTGCGGTGCTGGTAGCGGCTCAGGAAGCGGGAGTTGATGAGATTTATCGGGTAGGCGGGGCGCAGGCGATCGCGGCTTTGGCCTACGGTACGGAAACTATTCCGAAGGTGGATTTAATTACTGGGCCGGGGAATATTTACGTCACCCTGGCTAAAAAACTGGTTTACGGGACTGTGGGGATCGATTCTCTGGCTGGCCCGTCGGAAGTGTTGATTATTGCGGATGGTTCGGCGAATCCCGTGCACGTGGCTGCGGATATGTTGGCTCAAGCTGAGCACGATTCGATGGCGTCGGCAATTTTGCTGACGGCGGATTCGGTGCTGGCTAGGAAAGTGGTGGCTGAAGTAGACAGACAGTTGGCAAATCACCCGCGCCGAACTTTAACAGAAAAGGCGATCGCCAACTATGGTTTAGTCGTAGTAGTTGACTCGCTCAAAGCGGCGGCGGAACTCTCTAACGAGTTCGCCCCCGAACACTTGGAATTGCAAGTTGCAGATCCTTGGGCTTTGCTCGACCAAATTCGCCACGCTGGGGCGATTTTCTTGGGCTGCTCGACGCCGGAAGCTGTAGGTGATTATTTGGCTGGCCCAAATCATACTTTGCCGACTTCTGGGGCTCCGCGCTATGCGTCGCCGCTGGGTGTCGAAACTTTTATGAAGCATTCGAGTTTGATTCAATATTCGCCGGCTGCACTTAAGAAGGTGAGTAGGGCGATTAATGTTTTGGCGGAAGCAGAGGGGCTTCCTTCTCACGCTGATTCGGTGCGGCTGCGGACTGAAAATGAGGGAAAGGGTGAGTTTTAGATGGTAGATTTAAGTAGATGATCGGCAAAATACATAGGTAGTCAAAAGCGAGTGAAATGCAATGAAAGGAAGCAATTCTCTTGCGATTATGGTAGCTTTACATTCTGTGACCAGCGGCCCAGTTTATTTGCACCTACTTACTTACGCACTGCGGGCTTAAGAAACCCGGTTTCTTCAAGTATCTTGCTTAAATGACGCAATTATGTTAAGAAACCGGGTTTCTGGGTAGGTAATAATGATGTTGGTGGGAAGCGCGAAATTGTGGACAGTAGGCGACAATCAACGAAATATTTAAAGTCTAAATATCTGAGATTTAAAGGTGCATGGTATTGAATACTGTTTTGGTAGCGATCGACAATTCAGAGCTTGCAGAACGGGTTTTGCAAGTTGTAGGACAATTTCACCTAGAACCGACGGCAAAGGTGATTCTAGTTCATGTTGTGAGTTCTGGTACGTCGGATTTTGACGCGGTTGTCGATCGACCTCACGCTCAGGGAGATGAGATTGCTTACCGAGAAGTAGAGAAGTTGCTGCAATCTTATCAGGAAAAGTTGCCTTGCCAGAGCGAATTGGAGATTGTTTCGGGACAACCTGGAGAAGAAATTGTGCGTTTGGCTAATATTTATAAGGCGGATTTAATTGCGATAGGCTGTCGGGGTTTGACTGGTTTAAAGCGGATTTTGGAGGGTTCGGTGAGTGCTGAGGTTGTCGCTGAGGCTCCTTGTTCGGTGTTGGTGGTGCGCGCTAAATGAGCGGGAAAACCCCATAACCGCTGCAATGGGTAGAGTAGATATTAACCAAATTGCTGCAATCCCTTACTGTGCAAATTCTCCTCAATGTGCTGCATTTCTTTCATATCCTCACCCGCAACTATCCCGTAAATTTCCGTGTAGATTTTTCCGTATTTAACCTTCTCTAAAGCTGACAGAATTATCAAGTCCTTGCGATCGAGTTCTGATTTCAGCGTGACAAGAATCGATTCCAAAGTTCCATCCATTCGCCAGCTACTGGAATATTGAGCCACCTCCTTTCCCAGCCCCAGTAAGGTATGGCGCTGCACACAAAGCGGAGTCGAACCATTAACTCGGAAATTGGCATCAATGGCATACAACTGTCCCTCAGAGTCTTCCAGCACGTCGAAGCCAATAACGCCGAAATAACCCTGTTGGTGAGCATATTTACCAATAGCGGCAATCATCTCAAAAAACCTACTCATGTCGGTTTCGCGGTAGTGAATTAGTCCCCCTAAATAGCTGCCCTCTGGGGTGACAAGTTGGCTGGTAAGCTGATACGCAGCTAGATTGTATAATATAAATATAAAATAAGCGCTCATTAGTTAGAATGTATGCCAGCCA
>NZ_JAUBQH010000060.1:0-39183 GCF_036701145.1 Microcoleus sp. Pol17C6 | reverse complement strand
CTGAACCAATATTTCTTTGAGACATCTTCTGAAATCCCCTTGACAACTGCCATACAGGCTTAACTTGTTACGAATGGCGGGTGTTTGACAAGCACAGAAAATTTGACAAAAAAGTCGATCGCCCCTTCTCTAAAAAAACAAAGGCCGATCGCCCTTTTCGCCCAAATTTCGACCTACGCACCCCAACAAAAGAAACCGGGTTTTTCACTAAATCTGCCATTTCCATGCAGTATCTTCGCAAAAAACCCGGTTTCTGAGCTCTCAGGCCCAAGTCCTATTAGTGACTATGCCCGTGATCACCATGAGAATGTCCGTGATCACCATGAGAATGCCCACCGTGAGAATGTCCACCGTGAGAATGACCGTGCCCGCCATGAGAATGACCGTGCCCTTCATGAGAATGCGCGTGCTCGCGCTGCGCCGAAGCCAAAGTCGGATTAACAGCAACCGCAGTCTCACTCAACAACGCTTCAATCTGCGGATTTGCCCACTCTGCCGCCATTTTCAGAAACTCTGGATGGTCGTTAACGCAAGGCAATTTGCGGTAAGTAACTCCTTGACGCTGTTTCTGCAAAGACTCAATAATGTGGTCTACATCTAACAAAGTTTCGTGATTTTCTGTCGCAAATCCGATCGGCATAAACACGATCGCAGTTGCACCCAGATCGATCAAATTCTTCGCAGCCAACGTCGCATCCGGCTGCGTCCATTCAATCAGCGGCGTGTCGTGGTTCAGCCAACCCACCGAAATCAAAGGATAGCGATACATCAAACGTTCCCGCACGCGATCGTACAAAGCTTGACTTTCCACAATTCCCGAAGTAAAGCCCTTCGCTTTGTGCGGACAACCGTGATTCATCAGCACAATCCCAATCTGAGAAGGCAAATGCGCTACAGCTAAATCGTTCTTAATTTCCTCTTCAACCAAATCCGCCATTAGCTGGATGTAAGCAGGTTCATCGTAAAAAGAAGGAATGTAGCGCTGTCCTTTTACCCAATGTTCCTTACCATCAAAGGTTTGTGCTAAAGCTTTATTCACCTGTTCGACTGCAATGCCGCTGGTGAAAACAGAATCAACTACCAACAGCGGATAAATCAGAATTTTATCAAATCCTTCTGCTTTAATTTGAGGGATTACTTGTTCCGGCAAAAACGGCGCGCAAAAGTTAAAAGCTTTGAACACTTTTACTTTATCGCCCCATTTCTCCTGTAAATTCTTTTCAATCCCGGCGCGCTGCTGTTCAAAAATTGCATTGTGCGGCGAAACGAATTGACCGTGTTGGTGACTCCACTCGTGCAAGTCAAAGATTGCTAAAATCTTCGCCAGCGGCGGATAAATCCAAAGCGGTACTGGCGCAAACTTTGCCGTAAGCAAATTTAAAGCTTGTTCGTTGTAGTTGGCAAAATCGTCGTAGCTTTCGACTTCGCCGTAACCCATCAGCAATACAGCAACGCGATCGTTACTTGCGGGTGCTGCAGATGTTTTGTACTCGATTTTTTCTGGAGAAGCAACCACTTTGTATTCCTCAATTTTATTTATTCTAAGAGATCCGGGCAGGATGAAGGGTGAATCGGAGATTTTTCATTGTTTGCGATCGCACGACTGACGTGCGCGGGGCTGATTCCCGGTTTTTTGGCCCATACTTCCCGGTCAAACCTCTTATTTATCCTAGAAACCGGATTGATGAGCATCAGTCCTAAGTCGGTTTTTTGACCTTGACCCGAAATTCGTAGGGAAGCTAAGCTGGCAGGCCTCTAATTTTCACAATCCTGTTTCTTTAAGCTTTTGTGGGGTCGGCTTCGACGCCGCCAGAAAAGTTAAATCTAAATACAGAACTGCTTAAAACTAGAATCAGGCTTTGCTAAGCTTGACAGGGAATGGGGCCGGGGGGGATAAGTTTTATGTTTTCTTAAGACTCCCTCACCTTGCCTCAGATTCATGCGGTTTGGAGCGTTCCCAGCATTTAACTTGGGGGGATACTCTTCAAACTTGACTCTATTATAAGTTTAACACCCTATCCCCTGGGGTAGTATATGATATAGTAGGCATATGATAAAGTTATGTTGCGAACTATATTAACTTTCTTGACGAACTATGAGACTGGTAATTTGCCCCGGAGTCCACGAACCAAAGCTAACCGACTGTTTCCTGGCGGGACTTTCGGGGCTTTGGGGACTGGCAGCCGATCGCCAAAACCAGCAAATAGTCGATCGTGTCAAGATTTTTCCCGCTCATAAATATCCGCCTTTTTCAGCTCTTGACATATTGCACTTTTTGTGCAGCGAAGAGTTAGCAGGAGAAAGTCTAGTATTTGTCAGCTTTTCGGCAGGAGTAGCCGGGGCGATCGGGGCGGCTTGGATGTGGCAGCAACTCGGCGGCAAAGTCGGGGCTTTTTTTGCCTTAGACGGTTGGGGAGTACCCCTGGGGGGCAATTTTCCCATCCACCGAATCAGCCACGATCGCTTTACGCACTGGAGTTCGGCAATTCTCGGTGGCGGTGGAGAAAGCTTTTATGCAGATCCGGCGATCGAACATTTGGATTTATGGCGAGCTCCCCAAACGGCAAAAGGCTGGCACGTCAGCCAAACCGCCGCCGGCATTGAGACTGTCGCACCCACAACCGCAGCAAAATTTTTAGTCCACCTATTGAAACAATACGGAGTCCAATCAGTTGTTTAATCTTAATTTAGTATCATCCGCGATCGCACCTATTGCCACCATCGCCCGCCTCGACAATTCTGTCACTTCAGCCACAACAAACAGCCTCAAACAGTGGTTGATATTTAGCGCCTCAGCATTTTTAGTCTCAATTCCAGTCTTCGTGCAAGCACCCTTAGTGCGCTTATATCCAACCATCAGTCTGCTGTCAACTATCCCCTGGTTCGTTCTGAGTTTAATTCTAATTTTCCGCCCCAAAACCCAACTTTGGGGAGATTTATTATTAGGATTTGCCGGATGTTGGCTGGCAGGTTCTATCTATTGGGGCTGGTTTAGATGGGAACCAATTTTACATCTACCTATAGAATCAATTGGCTTGCCTTTTGCTATTTGGTGCTTGGGCAAATCTTGGGGAAAAGTGGGCGGCTATTTTTATTTAGGTTCGCTCTTGGGCACTGCCATTACTGATTTATATTTTTATTTAACTGGGTTGATGCCCTACTGGCGGCAAGTGATGCACGCGGAACCGGAATTAGCTATGCCGATTTTTCAAAGTGCGATCGGTCAAATTGAAACTCCTTGGGGCATAGGCTGTGCTTTAGTTTTAATCGCTGTGCTGCTAACCGTAGGTTTGCTGAGTTTGCGCGATCGAGAACTGCACTGGCGCGCGTTTAGTGGCGCGGTGTTAAGCACTCTTTTGGTAGATGGTTTATTTTGGCTGGCTGCTTCTGCAGCTTAAGATTTATGATTGGTTCCTATGTTGGTAATTTTTGACCGCAGATGTGGGCGGATTGACGCAGATTAACGCAGATTTTTTGATAGATGTAGTCTTGAGATTCCTGACTTCTTTAATAAGTCGGGAATTTTGGTATTTAGTGAACAATTATGAGTTAAAATCTAAAATCTAAAATCTAAGAATCCCAAATCAATATCATGTCTTTCATTTCAATTCGCGGTGTAGAACATTATTACGAGTGGATAACGGCAGATAACAGTACCCAACCCAGCGGCAAACGAGTGATGGTATTTCTGCACGGCTGGGCGGGCTCGGCGCGCTACTGGGAAAGCACGGCACGGGCTATGGCTGATGATTTTGATTGTTTGCTCTACGATATGAGAGGTTTTGGTCGATCGCCCTTGCCAAAAGAGCCTCCTGAGTCCAGCTACGAACTCGAAACCTACGCCCGGGACTTAGCTGAATTATTAGAAGCTTTGAATTTAAGCCGCGTCTTTCTCAATGCTCACTCCACAGGTGCATCAATTGCTACTTTATTTCTCAACCTTTACCCCGAAAAAGTAGAAAAAGCAATTCTCACTTGCAGCGGGATTTTTGAATACGACGAAAAATCTTTTACAACTTTTCACAAATTCGGTGGCTATGTGGTAAAATTTAGACCCTCTTGGCTGGCATCCATCCCGTTTGCCGATCGGCTATTTATGGCCCGGTTTTTGCGCCGTTCCCTGCCCACAGAGGTCAGTCTGGCGTTTCTCAAGGATTTTTTAATGGCAGACGAGCAAGCTGCTATAGGTACAATGGTGACGGCCGTCAGCAAAAGAGCCGCTGAGGAAATGCCCCAAGAATTTGCGCGGCTGAGTGTTCCCACACTGCTTGTTGCCGGAGAATTCGACCAAATTATCCCCGCCGTCATGGGAGAGCAAGCAGCCTCTCTCAGCAAAAAAGTAGAATTTGTTATAATTCCGAATACGGCTCACTTTCCGATGCTGGAGGATGCCGCAACATACTTGCAGCGAATTCGAGAATTTTTGCCAGCAGCGGCTTAGCTGAGTTATTGTTCATCTAATGTACGATCGGACACGCAAGCTTTGAGAACGGCTTTTGCTCCGATCTTAATTTTTAATTCCTAATTTCTTAAAGCGAAAGGTGGTACAATGAACGACCTCGACCAATACTATAAAGTGCTGGGACTGTTGCCGGGAGCTTCCAGAGAAGAAATTAGCCAAGCCTACAAGGATTTAGCGTTCATTTGGCACCCCGATCGCATCCCCAAAGACAATCCCAGACTACTACAGAAAGCTGAAGAAAAGATTAAGGAAATTAATCAAGCTCGCGAAAAATTGCGATCGATTCAACCAAGAGGTCAGAATCAGAACGTTCAGCAAAAACATACTCAGCACAAACACACCCAGTACCAAAACACCCAGCACAAATACACCCAGCACCAAAACACCCAGCAACAAAACGCTCAGTACAGAAACACTCAGCAACAAACTACCCAGCAACAAAACGCTCAGTACAAAAACACTCAGCAACAAAATACCCAGCAACAAAATACTCAGTACAAAAACACTCAGCAACAAAATACCCAGCAACAAACTACCCAGCAACAAAATACTCAGTACAGAAACACTCAGCAACAAAATACCCAGCAACAAACTACCCAGCAACCCAATACTCAGTACCAAAACACTCAGTACCAAAACAATCAGCAACCCAATACTCAGTACCAAAACACTCAGTACAGAAATACTCAGTATCCAAACACCCAGCACCAAAACACCCAGCCACCACCGGCCAACCCTAAAGAACCCCGCTACTCTTCTGAACCCTCTTCAGGAAAATATCCTGGAAATTATCCGGGAAGCTATGGGGGAAACCCTGCAGGGCCGTATTCAGAGGCGTCCCGCTACCAATCGCAGCCGCCGCCTTCTCAGTCTTACCGCCAAGCTGGGCCGCAAGCTCCCGATTTAAGCGGTTCCAACTTCAAAGGAGCTTCCTTAAAAGAAAAGGATTTTTCAGGAAGAAACTTGAGCAATGCAAACCTGAGTGAAGCCGACTTAAGTGATGCTTTTCTACACAACGTCAATCTCACAGGCGCGAATTTGCATCAAGCAAACTTGTTCAGGGCCAATTTGTTAGGAGCTTGTTTGATCAATGCCAACTTGAGAGAAAGCAACTTAATCGGAGCCGATTTGAGCGGTGCTGACTTGAGCGGTGCTGACTTAACAGGAGCGAAAATCGGTTACGGCGATCGAGTTATGGTCAAACTTACCCGGACTACATTAACAGGTACAATCTTACCCGACGGTACTGTTCATAGCTAAATTATTTAGTTTTTAGTGAGTGATTGTAGACGCGGGTTTTACCTGCAATATTTGCTGCAATTCCAAATACAAAAAAATCCGCCCTTTGCGAATTTGGGATAAAAACTTATATTCTGTCAGCTAGAACAACCGCAATAAAATTGGTTCGTAGTGAGGGCGTTCGTCGTCAGAATTGTATGAGGACTTGCATTCCTCGCTGCGTACCCATAATGGTTAAATTACTTGACATGATATTACGCGATCGCGATCGCACAAACCGAGTTTTTTTACCCGGTTCAAGAACTGCAACAAGGTCTTTTCGTTCATCAAACCCCGTTTCTGTCTCCAACACGGCTAATCGAGATTCATATTACAGCAACCGCCAAAATGGTTCCTGTTCTGTTTTTTCCTTCTTCCTTCTCCCTTCTTCCCTTCTTCCTTCTTCCTTCTTCCTTTTATCCGTTACATAATCCGTTGCCGAACTTTATTCTTCCTTCTTCCCTTCTTCCTTCTTCCTTTTATCCGGTTACATAATCCGTTGCCGAACTTCCTTCCGTTATTAATTACTTCCGCCACGGCGATTGCGTAACTTTCGTCCAGCAGCCAGCATAGCGCCTCCCGCCATCAAACCCCCCACAGTCATCGGTTCGGGAACCGGCTCAGCTTGAACCGCCTCCACAGAACCGCCTTTAATAAATACAGCAGAATCTAACTTGCCATCGCCCACATCTTTAATGCGAATGCTGAGAACATTCGTCTGATTTTGCTTGAGCAAACCCTCAAAACCTAAAATTTTAGTAAAACCGTCGAGCTTAACGATGTTAGCAGCAATACCTGTCAAACTTGGGTTGTCAATATAGTCTGAGTGATATGTAGAGCGATTATATGGATCGGGAACAAGATTATTAATAGTAACTGTTTTTCCGTCGCTCAATTTTGCCAAATTAGTGCCGTTCAGTAGCAGTTCAAAATCGTCATTAAATGCAGAATTGCCGAACTCAGGAAACTCCTCAGAAGCAAATACATATTGAAAGACTAACTTTTCGACCGTGCTATTAGCAAAAAAGCTGAGGTTTAGCTGAGTCAAATCCCCCTCTTCACCTTCAGGTCCAAAGTCTGTGCTTAAATCGCTGATCTTTGTGGTCGTGAAGTTATCTTTCCGATTCTTACCCCGTATATCTGCGACTTTACCAGTGCTCAGAACAACACCTGATGTCAAACCGAAGGGGTCATTAGTGAAAGTACCAAAAGCAGCCGAATTACCTGTAATTGAAACAGAGAAATTACTCAACCCGGCTGTATTAGTCCCCAATAAATTATTTTTTAAAGTCTCAGTGTTATTAGTTGGCCCTACCGAAAATGGCATGGCTGGCCCTGCCAACAAACTCAGAGCAGTAGTTAATGTAGCTGTTAAGGCAGCAATTTTGTGAGTAATTATCATAAATTTTTCCTGGAAGATACAAACCTGATCTTATGCACAACTTAATTTTTACATTATATAAGTATCAATGTCTAGTGCCTTTACAATAACTTTACACATAAGTGTATATACGCTTTTTGTGGTTAACTTTTTGGGTAATTCTTGGCAATTAGTCAGCCAATAAACATCCGCGCAAAAATACGGATGCAAAAATACACGTACACAGACTAATAATTTCAGGAATTACGCACTGGAGACAAAATAAACCTGGTTTTGATACCTTTGGTCATGTCCAAAATGACTAATCACTAATGACTAATCACTAATGACTAATAGCTAATGACTGATGACTCATGAAAGATGACCTCGTAAAAAAAAACTATATAAGCCCCCAATTCCTGTCGTAGAGAGATCAAAATTTTTGACCCTAGTTCAACATCCCAGATTCATCTCTGGAGTAAATCTAAAATTTTTCGACTGAGTGCGACTCGACGGCTCGCCGAAGGTCTAAAATCTAAAATCTCTAATCGACTACCTGATAACTAAAACCCCCTTGCTTCTCCTTCGCCGCGCCGATCGGCAGCCCCTTCCAACCAACCGTCTGCAGTCAGGACGATCGCATTGGCATTGCCCCAGCCATCACCTTCGACAATCTGGTGTCCCCGCCACCGCAACTCCGAAAGCGTCGCAGCCTCAAAACCTCCCCGTTCCACCCTCAGGCGATCGGGCTGCCACTGGTGGTGTATCCGAGGTGCAGACACAGCATCGCCGACATTCATGTCGTAAACCAATACGTTCAGTACAATTTGCAACACGGTGGTAATAATTGTGCTGCCTCCGGGAGCCCCCGCAGCGAGGCGAAATTTGCCATTTTCTGTCACGATGACCGGCGTCATGCTCGATAAAGGAGTTTTCCTCGGGGCGATCGAATTTGCCTCCCCGCCCACCAAACCAAACAAATTCGGCACTCCCGGCGCGGCTGCAAAATCATCCATCTCGTTGTTGAGCAAAATTCCCGTACCCGCCGCCACGACTCCAGCCCCTAAGCCGCCATTCACCGTAAATGTCAAGCTTACTACATTGCGCTCTTTGTCAACTACCGTGAGGTGGGTAGTTTCGGGAGACTCCCACACAAAGTGGCTCAAAGTTTCAGGGTCAACAGCTTTTACCTCTCCCGAAGGTCGGGCTTTTGACATTTGGATTTGCGATCGTCTCAATTTGGCATAATTGCTGTTAGTCAGAGCTTTGACCGGTACACTCACAAAATCCGGGTCGCCCAAATACTCAGCCCGGTCAGCATAGGCAATCCTCATGCTCTCCGCCAGCAAGTGCAAAGTATCTGGACTTTGCCTCCCCAACCTCTTGAGATCCGAATCTCCCAGAATATTCAAGATTTGCAACAAATGAACGCCGCCGGAAGAAGGAGACGACATCGCGCAAATTTCGTAAGCGCGAAAGTTGCCGCAAACCGGATTCCGCCAAATCGGCGTATAGTTTTTCAAATCTTCGAGAGTGATAATGCCGCCGTTTTTAGCCATATCGGCAGCGATCGCCCGCGCAATGTCCCCGGTATAAAAACTCTGCGGATTTTCACCAATCTGCCGCAAAGTCCGCGCCAAATCCCGCTGCACCAAAAGCTCACCCGGCTGGTATAAAATGCCACCACGAGTAAAAACCTCCCGCGCCGCCTGGTTTTTTTTGAGCACGTCCTCTCGTCGCCCGGTAGCCGTGGTAAAACGCGAACTTACCGAAAAGCCTTTTTCTGCCAGGGCGATCGCCGGCGCCACCACCTGGGGCCAAGGCAACTTACCATACTCGCGGTGCACCGTATAAAGTCCAGCAACAGTGCCCGGAATACCCGCCGCCAAATGCCCGTCCAGACTTGCCCTTTGGCGCACCTTGCCTTGCTTGTCGAGGTACATATCCCGCGTCGCCCGTTTCGGAGCTCGTTCCCGGAAATCCAGCGCTTGCACAGTCCCCGTTTCCGCCCGCCGCAGCAGCAAAAAACCCCCGCCGCCGATACCCGCCGAAAAAGGCTCCACCACCGAAATCGCCAAAGCCGTAGCAGCCGCCGCATCCACTGCATTGCCTCCCTGTTGCAGCACGGCCAGCCCCGCAGCGCTCGCCAGAGGGTGAGCAGAAACTGCCATCCCCTGTTTGCTGCGCTGCTGCTGCAAGGTTGCCTGTAGCTGCTGGCAGCCACCCAACACCCAGACTGTTAGGCAACAAGTATAAATTTGCACTTTGCTCAAGAAATTTGGCAACATTTTTTACCGGTGAGGCGAAGATTTTTTACAGTATAATTTTATGATCGTCTTCCCTAAGACCGAGCGGTACTGAGTTCAACTGCAGATAAATTACCTGTTATGGCAGACGGGAACACAATTTGACCCTGGGAGCCTCTCACGGTACAAGAGGAAGAGAGAAAGGAGGAACAGCTTATGGTAACTTAATAAGTAAACAAGTTGGAAAAAGCATCTTTTTTGAGAAAATCCTAATTTCAAAAAAGCTGATGAACGCAGAAAAACGGCGTTGCTGATTTACGGTAGAAAAAACTAAAGATGCAAATCATATAAACAGTATTCACAAAGCTTCGGAATTTTAAATTTATTTTTTTTGCTAGCCTATTAAGCAACAGCAAAAAAATCAGTATAGGTGATTGCTATGGCAAGCCAACACATAGCAGACTTAGCATAGCCGTTTTTGGGCAGTTGTTCGACTGGTTAGTTAATCAATAAAACAGGATTTACCCAATTTTGCTCTCAAGTTCGATTAAATAATTATAATTAGGTTGGTAGTGAGGAATCAAATTCCTCCCTCGCCCGCCCCTGGAGCATGACAAACAATTTTATGCTCAGCGATTAACCGGAATCGCTCTGAGTCAGAAACCAGGTTTTTTAGTAGCTCTATAGTTCTCAAACCAATAATTTTGGGTGAGCCAGGGTTTTTCTGGGTAAGCCGTATTAAAGCAAAAAGATCCATCGAATTTAGGACAACTCCAGTCCCCGGACAAAACCCTCAATCCATCGCAGCCGTCGCCTTTGTGTCAGACAAATTGCCCGCCAAATAAGAGTCTGCACTCGGGCTGCTAAGGGCTGTCCCCTCCTTATGGTAGATAACACTCACGTTGGTAAACCTGTTATATTGGCAGTATGTAGGCAAGTTTCCTGACTACAGGTACTTGCACGTAAATGAGTCAGAGTGTCGGCTTCGATACTATACTTCGGCGAACAACTACCAAACCACACCTTAATGCAAGTTATGAATAGCAAAAAAGTCAGTGTCATCATTCCTGCATTCAATGCTGCCGACACTCTGGCTGAGACAGTTGCCTCCGTACTTAATGGTACTCACAAAAATCTAGAAATTTTAATTGTTGATGACTGCTCTACTGACGCTACTGACCAAGTTGCGGCTAAGCTGGTAGAGCAAAATTCGAGAATTCAATACTTCAGGAATTCCCAAAATTACGGGGTTTCTAAGTCGAGAAATTTAATGATATATCGCGCCACAGGCGAGTATGTAGCGTTTATCGACAGCGACGATACCTGGGAACCCAATAAGTTAGAAGTTTGTTTGAAGATGCTTGCAGACAATCCCGAAGTCAAAGCTGTGGCTCACGCTTTGCGGTATTTAGACAAGCACGGTAAGAAGTTGAGTTATATTCCCACCTATCCTACAACTAAAGCAGAAATGCAGGCGATTAAGGAGACAGGCGAAAGTCCTTGGGTTTTTCCGTCTTCTGTTGTAGTCGATCGCTCTATTCTACTCCAAGAAGGCGGGTTTCCAGAAGATTGGGAGGTAGGAGAAGATACAGAATTATTTACCAAACTTGCTCAAAAGTATGGCTTGCTGGCGGCGACAGAACCTTTGGGAAATTATCGAATTAGAGGGAACTCTCTCACAGATAAGCACTGGCTGAAAAAGCGCATAGCTTCTGATTGTGTCAAGGAAAACCAATTGCGGCGCTTGCGGGGAGAAAAAGAGTTATCACTCCAGGAGTACGAACAGTTATGTTTTAAGAATTTGCCGCTTTTGCAAAGGCTTAACAAATTTCGAGAAGTTTTGGCACTGCACTACATGAGAAAGCTGGGACAAAGTTGGTTAAATCGGGAGGTTTTGCCGACTATTGTTTACGGGGTGGCTACCACAGTGCTCAATCCTCAAGCTACTGTGCACAAGTGGAAATGGATGAAGACTCACGAAAAGTTGAGTCATCAAACCGCAGAAGGTATCAATCACTCGCCACCATTAAACCCCCAGCGATCGTCTGAAATTGGGGGGCTGTCCTAAAGGATGTTATAGTTGTATAGCCTTTCTCAGTAACATGAGGTGCACGCTTGATAAGCGGGCATAGGCTTCCGTGGGCATAGGGCATACCTCACTTTATTGATAACTGCTATATGCGGGTTTAGTCAAGAAATTAGGTGCTGCCAATAAAGCAGAATCGACGCCGAGCGCCCAGGGGCGGGTTAATACCTGATATTGGCGTTTTGAGCCGTATTTGACTGTTAATATTCTGTCGGGTCAATTACCCGCACTACCGGCTACAGTGGCTTGCGGTCGTGCGGTGGGGGACAATATAAAAATTTTTGAAAGTCGTGGATGTCAGCCTTGATTTATTCGGCCGCCAGCTTCAACCCTATACAGGGCGAAAATAGCAGCGATCGCCAGCCGTGCTATTTGACCCCACAACAGTTAGAATAAATAATATATAAGTAAAAAGGAAAGTTTTGGCCATTAAAAAATGGGTAGCAAACCCCTTTTTGAGGCAGAAAATAAAAGGAAAATTTTATAAAACATTCTGCCTTTTACCTTCAGAGAACGATCGCCTTTTTATTGGGAATTAGATTGAATTTATGATGGACTGGCAAGAAATTTCTGGCAATTGGGTATTAATTCCCTCAAGACCGATCGCGATCGTACATTTTCTCGGCGGTGCATTTGTGGCGACAGCACCGCAACTCACCTATCGCTGGCTGTTAGAGGCTTTGGGGAACCAAGGATATCTTGTAGTCGCAACGCCGTTTGTCAATACTTTGGATCATATTGCGATCGCCCGCGATGTCCTTAACAAATTTGAAAATGCCCTCGATCGCCTGCGCGCCACTAAATTGCTCAAATCTTCCTATCTCCCCATTTACGGTATGGGACACAGCATGGGATGCAAACTCCACTTGCTGATCGGTTCTGTATTTGACATAGAAAGGGCAGGCAATATTCTGATTTCTTTCAACAATTATGCGGCATCCGAAGCAATCCCCATCGTCGAGCAAATTTCCCCCGTCTTTAACGTCGAGTTTACCCCTTCCCCGCAAGAGACTAATCGCCTCGTCCAAGATAGCTATCAAATTCGGCGCAATCTTTTAGTCAAATTTAACGGCGACAACATCGACCAAACCCTGCTTTTGACCAAACTGCTAAAAGCACGATTTCCCGACATGATTACAGTTCAGACTCTAGCAGGCAACCATCAAACGCCCTTGGGTCAAGATGTTAGCTGGCCTGTGGGCCAAATTTTTACGCCCTTCGATGCGATCGGGCAGTGGGTCAAACAAGAAGTGTATCGAGAATTAAATGAATTAAAACGGACAATTCTGCTGTGGCTTAATCCTCTGTCGCGCCTTTAAAACCCGATGAACGCATTAATCAGAAATTTCCTCTACCACTTCCAAAATATCATCTTCATTGTTCGGCCTTGAGACAGGAGTATAATTTTTGACGATCGACAAACAGTTCCGTCCATCAGCCGTTCTCACATAACTAATACTGTCTGCGATGTCTTTAATCAATTTTAGGCCCCGCCCGCCCGGAGAGTTAATATCGACTTTTTCTGAAATATCTTTGATTTTTTTCTCTAAATCAAACGGATCGCCCCAATCCCAAATTTTAATCTCTAAAGAGTCAGCGAACACAGCCACCTGAATGTCAACAGGCAAATCCGCTGGTTTGCCCTTGTGGGCGTGACGCACAGCATTCGTAAAGCCCTCAGCCAAAGCCAACTGACACCGTATCCACACACTTGTAGGAATTCGCGAGTCGTACAATTGTGCAAACCACGACAAAACCCAGCTTAATCCATTCAGACCTGTATTGACTTGAAGATCCGCTTTTTTTAGCATCGGCAACTTTTCGGAACCTTTTAATTCAATCACGCTCACCACAGAAGTTCTTCATCGCCCGGTGGGCAAAATACAACGAGACACAATACAACCAGATAAAATACAACGAGACCAAGTATAACGGCGGCAAAATTGAATGGTAGTTTGAGGATACTAGCTTTGGTGGGCCCTGGATCAATGTCTAATCCACTAATCGGTTAGGCACTATACCATAAATAGCATTTTCATGTCAACGAGCGCCTGTTGCAAATAAAAGTCTATAAAAATTTATATTCTGAGTATAAACTGAGTGAAGTTCGATCGCGCCAAATTTCTATCAAATTTTAACGTAAATTGAACTCAACGACCCGCTGTCAAAAGCAATTACCTCGAAAGCGATGCCAATAAACTATACTCAATCTCAGACAAGGGCGCTGACAGGATATATTTTAAATGACCCCCAGACCTTGAAAAACTTGTAGTACCTAAGTGCCCATGTTTCAAATTCTGGTTATTGACGATGATACGGCTGTTCAAGAACTGCTGAGAAGAACCCTGAAAAAACAGGGTTACGAAGTAACAGTAGCAAGCAATGGCGAAGACGGTGTAGCCCAGGCGCAAAAATTGCGTCCGGCCCTGATAATTTGCGATTGGATCATGCCGCGCTTGACCGGCATCGATGTCTGCCGTCGAGTCAAGGCAGATCCGGATCTGTCAACTACACAATTCTTTTTGTTGACTTCTTTGGGATCGATCGCCGATCGAGTCAAAGGACTCGACGCTGGTGCCGACGATTTTATCTCAAAGCCGATCGAACTCAACGAGTTACAGGCGAGAGTACGCGCCGGATTGAGGCTGCACCAACTCAGCCGAGATTTGAAAATAGCCAAGCAAAGTCTGGAAGCAGAGTTAGCCGAGGCAGCCGAGTACGTGCAATCGCTGCTGCCAGATCCGATGACGGAACCTTTCAGCATTGAGGCAAAATTCATTCCCTCCCGGCAGTTGGGTGGAGATTGCTTCGACTACAACTGGCTAGATGCCGATTATTTGGCGATTTACTTGCTCGACGTAGCCGGTCACGGTTTGCGGGCGGCGCTGCCTTCGGTGGCCGTGCTGAATTTGCTGCGATCGCGCACGCTCCCCAACATAGACTACTACAAACCCAGCGACGTTTTGCGCGCCCTGAACACCACCTTCCAGATGAGCTACCAAAACGACAAGTATTTCACCATCTGGTATGGCGTTTACAACCGCATTTCTCGCCAGCTAGTTTATGCCAGCGCCGGCCATCCACCAGCCGTGTTGATTTCCCAGTCCCCTGCGAGCACCGCTAAAATCCAGCGATTAAAAACCCCCGGAATGCCGGTCGGGATGTTCCCTGACGCCCCCTATGTCGATAATTGCTGCGATGTAGAGGATTTGAGCACTCTCTACATCTTTAGCGACGGGGTATACGAGATCCACCAACCTGACGGCAATATCTGGGGGCTTGACCCTTTCGTAGACCTGTTAGCAGCTTACAACGGTGCAAGTGCCGACCAGTTAGAGCTAGTTTTGAACTACATTCAAAAGTTGAACGCTAAAGCAGTTTTTGATGATGATTGGTCTTTACTCAAGGTAAACTTTGGCTAGCTGACTTCTTGCAGTGCATCTGTGACCAAATAGCAAAAAGGCAGCAGCCCAAAGATTTAGTTAGTTGAGAGAATTTTGCTATTAAAAGCATCGCGGGTCTGAAATATCTCGAAAACTCGATCCATGCTGGTGAGTTCAAATAAGATGCGGATTTGCTCGTTGATAGAACAGACAACTAATTGACTCCCAGCGGCACGGACTGTTTTGAGCGCCAAGACTAAAGCGCCTAAACCAGAACTATCCATAAATGTCACATCAGTGAAGTCTATCAATACCACATCGGCTCCCGCTTCCACTAGGTCGCTAATCTCTTGGCGGAATTGACTTGCCTTGGTGCCGTCTAAAATGCCAGAGGGCTGAATAATTTTAACTACAGGACTCATATTTTGCGGTGGGAATGTCAGAATTTCTAGCCAGACTAGGCTAGTATAGCTGCGAGATGGACTCCGATCCAAATAACAGGGGGGGAAAGCGCCAGAGCCTGAGAGCGGGAGAATAGTTATGAGTGCAAAAGATGATGCTCGTCGCGGATCGTAACGCCGATCGCAGTCGCAGCGCTTCGCCGCGAGTGAATTTTGAGAGAGGGACAATCTTTGTTCTGCTGAATGCCTTCTGGTATTAATCAAACTCGGCTAACTTTGGCGCGGTAGAGCAGTTTGTCGCCTTGTCTGTAGCCTGTGTAGCGGACTTTGACGGGTTCTCCGGGCTCGGCTGTTCCTTCCATGAGCTGGTGCTGTTGGGGGTTGTAGGGAATCTGGGCTCCGACTGGGGCGATCGACTCCACTCCCCAATGCTCTAATAACTGCTCGACTGGCCGCAGCAAGGGCAGTAGTTTCTGAGCCCGCAAGTTGTGATTTTCCTGAGCTTTGCTCGCAGCAGTCGGCCACTGCAACATCCAAGATTCTAAAATTTGCACGCTAGATAGCTGGAATTCCTGCATCAAAGATTCTCGCTGCTGTTCGATCGAAGCTTGCAGGCGCTGATATTCTTGTTCTAGGGCTGTCGGTGGTGCCTGTTCTAACTCTACATAGTTTGGCGCCAAGGTTGCCAGTAGTTCGGGTAAGGAAATTTGCAAAGCTTGACTAATTTTGAGCAGTATGTCGGCTCGGGTTTGCAAAGCTAAACCGCGACGCAGGCGACTTAGCTGGATCTCGGAAACTCCTGCTTTTTGGCTGAGTTCTCGATCGCTCGAAAGCCCCGCCTGTTCCATCAGGCGTTGCAGTTGAGGAGCATAATCTGGAATATTGGCAGTCACGAAAAACTCATCCAAATTAATAAATGGACATATTCTCGATCGTAAACTGTCACGAGCCTTAAGGAAATACATTTTTGGGGCGGGCTGTTGGGCCCGCCCCACAAGAGTTTCGCAATTTATGCCGATGCAAGTTCAATTATTGAAAGCTTGCTATTTGACGGCTACTTTTTCGCGGGCGGTGGCTGTTGCAGTTGTCGCAGAACCTTGCAAATGCGCTTCTAGGAACCACAAACGCTTGTCAATTGTCCGCGAAATTTCAGTGTAGAGATCCGCTGTGTCGGCGTCGCCGAGTTCGTCTGTTTTGTCGATGGCAACTCGCAGGTGTTGGGCGTAGGGTGCGTAGCGATCGGCCAAAGCCGTCACGTATTCTTTGCCGTCTAAAATGTCGAAAGGAAATTCTGGCAAAATCGAATCTGCTGCGGCTGTGCGGGCTGTTCCTACAGCCAAACCGCCCAAAGCTGTGACCCGTTCGGCAACCAAATCGATGTATTCTTCGAGTTCTGTTGCCATTTCGTCAAACAGCAAGTGCAACTGGTAGAAGTCCATGCCTTTAACGTTCCAGTGAGCTTGCTTGACTTGAGTTTTTAAGTCCAGAGTCGTTGCTAGTGTGGCGTTGAGCAGCCCGACTACTTGAGAGCGGGTGGCGGCTGACATATCGATACGGGTGGGGTAAAGGTGTTGTTTGTGATTGTTGGTAGTCATAGGTTTTTAGCTTGTTATTAGTGATTGTCGATCGAACTTCTTAGAAAGGTTTGGGCGAGGGAATATTTGGCTGTCATGAATTTCTGTTGAGAGGCTCAGGCTAGGTGCATCTGCAACACCGCACGGGGAGCTCGGCGTATTTTACAGCGGATAGTTTCTAAACCGAGACGCTGGCAAGCTTCGTAGCGGTGGCAGCCGGAAAATCCGTAATACTGACCATCTACTTCTAGCACATCGATGGGTTCGTTTAAACCTACCTCGCGGATGGATTCCATGAGGGCGGCGACTTTGGTTTGGTCATTGACTCGCGGCAGGGGGCGGCGAATCTGGTTGAGGGGAATTTCTTCTATCCTCATGGTGACTCTCTTTTTTACTATCTAAATCATACTCGTTATGACTTTGTTTTGTCAACAAACATGAGAACTTACGCAAAAACCTGGTTTCTGCGGGGAATATGGGGGTTAGAAAATCCCAACTACTGCTATCTAGCCCGGAAATCCCATACAAATACCTATGAATTGGCAACACTCAGCACAGGCAGGATTTTTCATGCCTTTCGATAGATCGATCGACCTCAACCTTCTAGGTACAGTGGGAGAAAATATAAATTGTGGCTTGAAATTATGGCATCCTCCCAACCCCTCAAAGGCATTGAATTGATCGACTGCGCCAAAGCTAACGCCCAACAAGGAATCGCCACAGCCGCGAAGCTTTGCGGCTACGGAGGCGACCTCAACACCTTCGAGCGGGAACTGAAAAAGGCTTGCCAAGACATCGGCGTCGAAGTCAAGGAGTTAAGCGACTTGATTACGGCTCAGCAGATGATGAAACAAGGAATGGGTATTGAAGTCGCTCCAGATACTCCCTCAGAACTCTAGGCTCAATCTCCACCGCACCAGTTTTAAATCTAAGATTGCCCTGACACCAGTATTTTGAGTCTGCTAGCTGAGGCAGGCTAGAATGTTTTGCATGGGAGCTTCCGACTTTAGCCAGGAGTCGCGTTTTCTCCCGCGAAGAGGGTGCTTTCTGGAGGGTGCTGAGATTGTTAGGAGGACTGTCGTGTCAGATCAGCAAGACCGAATTATGCGTTTGTTTATAGAGGAGGCTAAGGAGCACCTCGATACTCTAGAAAATGGTTTAGTGGATTTAAAGTCGACGATGAAAGACCCCGAAAGCGTCCAAGAGATGTTTCGAGCCGCTCATTCCGTGAAAGGAGGGGCGGCTATGCTCGGCTTAGATAGTATTAAAACAACCGCTCACCGCTTGGAAGATTGTTTTAAGGTGCTCAAGGACGGGCCCGTCAAGCAGGTTGACCAAACGGCAGAATCCCTATTTTTAAAGGGAGTTGATACGCTTAAGGACTTGCTGGGGCGACTGGAGGGGCCTTTCGGCTTGAGGAATGAAGAGGGAGAAAAACTCGTGCAGCAGGTGATGCCTGTTTTTGCTCAACTGGAAACTCACCTCAATAAATTGGCGTCGGGTAAAGTGCAGGCTGCTGCTGGGTCTGGTACGCCCGCCGCTCCAACAGCGGGCGGGGTACCGGCGAATTTTGCTGTTGAAGTGATGACTTTACTCAAAGAAATGTTGCAGGTGTTCAAGCAGAAAGAATCGGCTGCTAGTCGCTCTGAGTTGACGGCTGTGTGCGTTCGCCTCTATAAGTTGGGAGGTAAAATTGAGACTTGGCAAAATTTAGTAAAAACAGCTAGAGCAGCGATCGTTAATCCCAAAAACTCTTATAAAGTCTTAGCTCCCCTGATTATCAAAGAACTCAAGGAAGCTGGCGATTTAGTACAAGTGGGGAAAGTCAAGACGATCGTTCCGAGTAAAAATTTGCTACTTTTGGCAGCAAGCCCAAAACCAGCAGAGGCAAGCGCCCCAGCCGCCCCAGCCGCCCCAGCCTCCGCGTCGAAGCAAGTAGCACTTCCCGCCGAACCGAAGGCGGTAGTCAAGCTTTTGCTCAAAACTTTCAACAAAAAGCAACTCTCGGAAATCGCCAAGTTACTGGTTAACGCCATCAAATCCTCGAACTAGGATGTGTGGCAGTAGAAGATAGAGTTGAGCAGCAACTCGAAAAAATTTACTCAGTCGAGATTTTTGCCCTCTACCTTCTACTGTTGGGCAAGCCTGCGTTAGAATTAGTGGATATGTAGGCGTGCAATGTTGTACCAGAATTAAAAATCGAGCAGGCTTTATAAGGCGGTAGCTGTGAAACCAATTCGTTCATTAGAAGATGCTTTAAACCGCTGTCAGGCGATGGGAATGCGCTTGAGCCGCCAGCGTCGATTTATTCTAGAACTTTTGTGGGAGGCAAAAGAACACCTCTCGGCTCGCGAAATTTACGATCGCCTCAACAAACAAGCGCATTCGATCGGTCATACTTCGGTTTATCAAAATCTAGAAGCTTTGTCGAGAGAAGGGATTATTGAGTGCATAGAACGCTCAGAGGGACGCTTGTACGGCAATGTCAGCGACTCTCACTCTCACGTCAATTGTCTTGATACGGCTCAGATTCTAGACGTTCATGTGGAATTGCCGATCGACTTGATCGAGCTAATCCAAGAGCAAACTGGTGTCAAAATTGTAGACTACCGGATAGATTTCTACGGATACCGATCGGCAGAGTCGGCCACGCAAGCATCGAGTGTCAGCGATACGCCAAAGGCTTCGTAACCGATAAAGCAGCGGCTGTTGGAAGCAAAACGGATATTTGTGATCGACCTGTCGGTCGTATAAAATGATTTAAGTATTTTGCTGGGTTCGATCTGTTTTTTTGCCATCGCCTGCCGGAATTCGGCACAACAGTAGAAAAAAAATGAAAACAGAAAAATGAAACTCGATCGACAAGTTTGGCGATCTGGAATAAAATTTACGACTAAACCCAAAAAATCATTTCTACCCGCTACACGTAAAAGTGTAGACTAAATCCGGCTGTAGTACCCCTTTATTTTTAATCGGCTTGGATGAGACGAAAGTTAGTTTAGTTGCGGTTTCAACCGCTGAGTCTGATAAGGTAATTTCTGACCCGGATTTAATATTAGACCTTAGTTTAATCCCTCCCCTAATTCATCTGTGGAGTCAAATCTAAAATCTAAAATCTAAAATCTAAAATCTAAAATTGATCGACTGACGGGGCTTTATACTGCTTTTTCTGCTAAACGGCCCCGGGATCTGTCAATAACTGTGTGATAACTGGTATGATTTACGTGCCTCGAGAGCCTAAAAAACTCGGAAGCAACCAGTGGGGCTGGACACGAACCTCACTATAAAACGCCGTAGAGGGAAAGATTGCCAGTACCTTGAAGGAAGTTCTCGATCTCCTTAACAGGAGTCAGAAGCCCACATCACAATCTATGATTTGATGTGGGAGTGTCACGTGAAGAGTGCGCATTACAGGACAGGCTGAAGTAATGGCGAGACGACAATCTGACCAATTCCACACACCACCGCAATACAACCCATCCCCTAAACCGACGGCACAGTTCAGTGCAGAGGCGACAGGCGATGCGAGTTCCTTCGTAACGGCCCAGCCGACCGATGGAAAAAGAACTTTTTGGCAGTGGCAGCTTATCTGGCTGAGTCTCCTGGTGGGATTTGGAGTAACCGGTGCCGCTGCATTTCTCTGGTTGCTGACGATGCCGCCACCGCCCAATTGCCAGCAACTGTCGCCGTTGGCGGCCGACGGAGAGCGACTTTACTGCGCTCAACAAGCTGCTAAGTCGGGCAAGCTAGAACAGCTAGAATCGGCAATGGCACTGGTGCAGGCTTGGCCGAAAGAACATCCGCTATACTCGCAGGGTCAACATTTGATAGGGGAATGGTCGAAAGCCATTCTGGGATTTGCCAGGGCAAAAATTGAGAGGGGCGATTTGAAAGGCGCCCTAGAGATTGTGGCGAAAATTCCGAAAACCAGTCCGTCTTACCCCGAGGTAGAAGAGGCTGTTACTGCTTGGGAAAAAAATTGGCAGGAGGGCCAAAAACTCTACGATACAGCCCTAGCAGCTTTGAAAAGTGAGGATTTAAGGAAGGCTTGGGATTATGCTCAAGCTTTGTTCAAGCTGGAAAATATTTTCTGGAGTCAGAAGCGTTACAACGAGCTGATCCAGCAGATTTCTTTGGAAAGAAACGGCTGGCAGCGCTTGCAAGAGGCTAGAGATTTGGCGAAGGACGAGACTCCGCAAAAGTTCGCTGAGGCGATAGTCCTGGCTCGCAAAATAGACTCGCAGCTTTTTGCCCGCGCTAAAGCTGAAAAGGAAATTGAGGGATGGAGCCGGACTTTGCTGGCAATGGCTACTAAGCGGTTGGGGGCGAAAGACCTGCCGGGGGCGATCGAGGCTGCTTCAGTTGTGCCACAGGATTCGCTACTGTTTGCGGAAGCTCAAGATTTGATGCAGTTGGGTAGGGCTCAGGCAGTGACGTGGAACCAGTCGATATCAACTCCGCTGCCACAACACATTTTTAGCTTGCTCGAAGGGCAGGGCGCTGCTAGCCAAATTGCTCCGGGTCGCCCTCTGTACAAGCAAGCTCAAGTTCAAATTGAAAATTTGCAGGTGCAGTTTCAAGATTTGCTGCGACTGCAAGTGGCGAGTACGATCGCTAGTTTCGGTCAGATAGGAACGTTTGGACTCGCGATCGAGCAAGCGCAAACCATCGGAATTAAGCAACCGCGGCGGATTCACGCTCAAACTTTGGTGGCTGCTTGGCGCCGGGACATTCAGCGGATCGAAGACCAATCTTTTCTGACTCTGGCGAAGCAGTTGGCAGAACCGCAAACGGTTGAAGGACTTAAGGGCGGCATGGCTCAGCTACTCCTGATCGCTCAAAACCGTCCCCGCAGGATAGAAGCGCAAACTCTCTTGGCTCAGTGGACGAAACGCATAGAAGTTATTCAAGATCAGCCTTTTTTGGATGAAGCGATCGCCCTGGCGAAGCAAGGAAAACTTAGTGCTGCTATTGAAAAAGCTTCGCAAATTAAGAGCGGTAGGACTTTGTACGCGAAAGCTCAGGATAATGTCTATCAGTGGGTGAGCGAACTGCAAGTTGCTCAAGATAGACCGATTCTCGATCGAGCTGCGGCATTGGCATCTCAAGGCAGTCTAGGAGCCGCGATCGATACCGCTTCCCAAATCGGTTACGGTAGGGCGCTGTATTCAGAAGCGGCAGGTGCGATCGGGCGCTGGAGTGCTGAACTTAGAGCCAACAGTGCGCCGCCGCCGGAACCCGTTCGCGAGTACGCGCCGGCTCCAGCAGAGGAGTATGCGCCAGCTCCTCGACAGGAGGAGTACGCGCCAGCTCCTCGACAGGAGGAGTACGCGCCAGCTCCTCGACAGGAGGAGTACGCGCCAGAACCAGAGCCTTACTATCCGCCTGCGAGAGAAGAGGCCCCGGCTCCCGAGCCTTACAATCCGCCTGCTCCGGAGCCGGAACCTTACTATCCGCCCGCGAGGGATCCAGAACCTTACAATCCGCCTGCTCCGGAGCCGGAACCTTACTATCCGCCCGCGAGAGAAGAGGCCCCGGCTCCGGCTCCGGAACCTCCTCCTCCGGCTCCGGCTCCAGAACCCGCGCCGCCCTCGATTCCGGAATCGGCTGGGCCTCCTGATGCTAATTTGATCCCCGAGTAATTGGGTTTTCGCGCGATCGAGCTCTAAAATCTCCAATCTAAAATCAAGTGAGTAATTTCCAACTGCTGACGATCGATGGCGACCCCATTTTCCGGCTGGGGCTGCGAGTCGCTTGCGAGCAGTATCCAGACTTGCAAGTTATCGCAGAGGTTTCAACGGAAACCGAGGCTTTGCGGGTTCTAGAAGCTCGCTCGCTCAGCTCTGGAGCAGCCAAGAAGCCCGCAGATTTGGTAATTTTGGCTGTTGAGACCCTAAATTTGCGATCGGGTCAAATAGAGGCGCTGGCATTTTGTCGCGAACTTAAAAATTTGTACCCCAACCTGCCACTGTTGGTGCTAGGCGGGCGGCTGACACCAGACCTGTTGGCGCAAATACAGGCTGCCGACGCGAATGGCTATTCTCCTAAAGGTAGAGATATTTCCCGGACTATTGAAGCTATTCGCGCTGTGGCATCTGGTTGCACTTATTGGGCGACGGATGCGGGCACTAACCCGGAAATAGAACTAAATGCAGCGGTGGTTCAAACAGTAGAAAACTCCGCAGCAATTGCAGATAAAAATGTAGATAATTCGACAGTTGATACGCCAGTACACAAAAAAATACTGGCTTATTTTTGTCTTTCTGGACTACGGGAAATAGATGCAAGTTTGGCAGTTGTCCAAGCTGATTTGCAAGAGATCAAAGCGGCCGAGCCGACAGATTTGCCCTCTATTTTAGATGGGGTTGTACTCAGCGGACGCCGCAGAGAATTGCTCGCAGCTCGTTGGATTGTTAGTCAGTTATTATTTGAAGACAGAAGGCAGAAGGCAGAAGGCATAAAGCAGAGGATAGAAGGCAGAAGCCA
The DNA here is from genome assembly GCF_036701145.1 of Microcoleus sp. Pol17C6. Classification (NCBI taxonomy): domain Bacteria; kingdom Bacillati; phylum Cyanobacteriota; class Cyanophyceae; order Oscillatoriales; family Microcoleaceae; genus Microcoleus; species Microcoleus sp. Pol17C6. The sequence goes on along the minus strand of NZ_JAUBQH010000060.1, from coordinate 15,907 downwards.
GAAAGAAGAAATTAGAGGCGAGAATTTGTTAAATAATTCTCAATCACAATTAGCGAACTCCCAAGTTTCGGCTGAATCTTTGGTGGTTGCAACTAATTGGCAAAATAGCTTGTTTGACTCGGTGGCCGCTAAATTGCAGTTTGAGTTGGTGAATTTGACTGGCTTACCTTTGGAAATCGATATTTTGCGATCGCCCAAAAAGCGTGAATTGATGACCTCCATCCTGCGGAAGTTAAAGGATTTGCTGGAGGAATTGCGCTTTTCGCAAGTGCACCAAACTCAATTGTCGCAAAAAATGCCTGCTATTTTACGGGATTTGTGGCAGGCGACAATCATAGATTTTTTTGGCAGATACTATACACTGCAAACGGGCGAAAATCGGGTTTTTGATGGCAGTCAAACCAGCTTGAAACTGGGAGAAAGTCAAGGGGGAAGCGATGCTTATCTCTTGGCAGGCAGTGGGGTAGAAGTTGTGCCGATGCTGCTGGCAGATGCTGATGTAGTTGCAGCAGAAATCCTTGATAAAATACCGATGACAATTGATTTTTTTGCACATTTGCTATTTGAAATTCCTCTAACAGTTGACAATATTTCTTGTGTTGCTGGCAGCCCGGAAGCCATGCAGCGAGCTGAAGCTTTGTTAGAAAATTTGGCAATTCAAGTTGCTAGCGGAGTGGTGCAGCCTTTACTAAATAATTTGGCAAATATTGAAGAAATCAAGCAAAATTTTTACGATAGCAAGTTGATTTCGACGCGAGAAATTGAGAGATTTCGGAATGATTTGTCATGGAGATATAGCTGGAATAGATATTTTGTGGAACCGAAAGCTATTTTTGAAAGCAGGTTTTGGCTGTTTGTTTGGGGCGATTCTGGAATTAAGAGAATTTCTATTTATGCTCCGAGAAATCAGGAGTTAGCACAGCTTTCTAGGTGGCAGTTAGCCTTGACGTTGCTGCTGGAAACCAGAGATGCGATCGCACCTAGAGTTCGCGCCGTTATTTCGTTGTTGGGTGCTGGCGTTGTTTACGTTTTGACTCAGGTTATAGGGCGGGGAATTGGTTTGATAGGCAGGGGAATTATCCAGGGGATTGGTAATTCTTTGCAAGATAGCAAGTTTGGCAAAAATGGGTGATGGGTGGGCAACGAGTAGTAGAAAAGATTGCATAAATCTTTGATGCAAGAGGGAAAGCGTAGATTAACTGGGATTAACGCAGAGGCTTTTCAAAAAATCTTGCGAAGGTCTGCAAGAGTTCTGGTGTAGGGGATTTAAGAGATTTGATATAATGGGTGATTGGTGATTAGTGGTATTATAGATAAAACTTAATTCTATAAGGTTGAAATTTTATGAGTATTATGATAGCGATAGATGCCGATCGCATAAACAGTTTAGATTTGTCTCCGGTGCGGACTGTGGTTGAAAAGTGGCTGGCCGAAGGAGCGATCGCCCAAAACGAACAACAGCTACAATTTGAAATTGAGTATCCGCGCGAAGAGTTAGATCCGCGAGAAATTTCGGAAATTCCAGAAGTGCGGCTGTGGTTTATTCGCTTGGATGCTTGTTACCCTTGGCTGCCATTTTTGCTGGATTGGAAAGCGGGAGAATTGGCGCGCTATGCCGCGATGTTGGTGCCACACCAGTTTCACCGCACCCAAGGTATTCAGTACAATCCTGAAGCTTTGGAAATGTTTTTGATGAATAAAATTTTTGTGTTGACTGATTGGTTTAATCAGCAGGGAATTCCCAGTAAATCAAAGTTGATGGCGATGTCGCAGATGTTTGGTTATGATTTGGAGGATGCTTTTTTTGATGTGATTGTGCCTCACAAATAAGCGATCGCGCCTCTAACTAACATACTCCTCATTAGGTAGGCTACTCTACCTTAAGACTAAGAACAAAGGTATAAACCCGGTTTCTTCCCTTATGGGGCGGGCTTTCCAGTCCGCCTCCGCAGCTATGCTATGAGTTCTATCCGCAACAGCTTGATTAAGCTTAACAGCAACCGCACTCAGACTTTAAGACAATCCTTAAACCAGCGCGCCTCAAAAAATTGTTGCTGGACTTCAGAATTTTCTCAGAATTGATAGTTAGTTTAAATAGACAACGATCGCCCCATTCAATCGATCGAGGAAATTTACCATGAAAACAGATTACCTCATCGTCGGCAGTGGTTTATCAGCACTGGTTTTCGGAGCGTTGATGGCAAACTCCGGCAAAACCGTACACATCCTCGAAGCTCACGAGCATCCCGGAGGCTTTGGTCACACCTTTACGATGGCCAACAAATACACCTTTAATGCCCAATTCCACTACGTTTGGGACTGCGGCGAAGGACATACAGTCAATCGAGTTCTCAAAAAACTCGGTCTCGATCGAGATGTCACCTTTGAACGGTACGATCCGAATGGCTACGACCACATGAGAATGCCTGGGTATGCGCTGGATATTCCCTCGGAACCAGAGGAACTGATCCGCAGATTGTCGGCGCTGTTTCCCGAAGCGGGCGAGAGAATTCGCCAATTCGTCAACGAAGTCGAGAAAACCGGCGAAGGACTCAGAAAACTCGCTCCTCCCGTCAAACCAATTGAATTGCTCAAAAATTTCGGTGACGTATTCTGTGCCGTCCAACACCTCAACAGTACACTTCAGGACGTTTTCGACAAGTTCCAACTCCCGCAAGCCGCCCAAACCCTATTAGCCCTGCAATGGCCGGACTTTTTGCTGCCTCCAAATCAGCTTTCTTTCTATGCTTGGATTGCCTTGTTTAGAGGCTATCAAGAAGGTGCATTTTACCCGACGCAGCATTTTGAAGATGTCATCCATTCTTTAGTTAAAGTCATTGAATCCAACGGGGGCAAAGTTCTACTAAACCATGAAGTCACGAATTTTAGGGTGACAAACAGAACAGTAACGGGAGTTGAAGCGATGGATTTGACCACGCATCAAACCCATGAATTCACGGGCGACACGGTGATTTGCAACCTCGACCCGAAAAGAGCGGCCAAGATGATTGGAGAGGAACTGTTCTCTAAAACAGTGCGCCGGAAACTCAACTATGAGTATTCTGCATCTAACTACATGGTGTACTGCGTTGTCAAAGATATCGATCTCCGAGACTATGGATTTGGTAAGTGGAATACGTTTCATTCGGAACACTTGGATCTCAATGAAGCTTTTGCTCAAATGTATGACCAAAATGATTTTTCTCGTCCGAGCTTTGCAATTACAACGCCAACTTTACTGACGGAAGCGCGGCGGGATTGTCCAGAAGATTGTCAAATTGTAGAATTTCTGACTGTTGCTAATTACAGCTATTTTAAACAGCTTTGGGAGACAGATCGCAAAGCTTACAGACAGAAGAAACAAGAGATTCTGGACTCGATTTTAGATGTTGTGGAAAAACACTATGTTCCGAATTTCCGCAAACACATGGTCTTTCATGTTACAGGAAGTCCGACGACTAACGAGCGCTTCTGTTGGTGTCCTAACGGTAATTCCTACGGTTCCAGCCTGACGCCGCGCAACATGGGGGTCGATCGACTAAATCATGAAACATCCCTCAACAATTTCTATTTCTGCAACGCCTCCTCGGGCTATCCAGGCTTTGCGCCGACATTTTGGACGGGGGCGCTGCTTTATCAACGTTTATCCGGCGATGCGATTTTAGGCTAAGGAAAATTAGCAATTGATTATTTTCCTCTTTCTCTCGTTTCTTGGCTTTGCCAAGCAATGAATTTCACTCTTGCTCTGCCTGCTCTTAAAAAATTATCATTTCTGCTCTCATTATCTCGTTCCTTGGCAGAGCCAAGGAATGAATTTCTGGAGGCTCTGCCTCCTCTTAAAAATGACGAGGCAGAGCAACAGTGAAATGCCTTTCCAGGTTCTACCTGCGAACTAAAATTTATTCCTTCTTCCTTCTTCCTTTTTCCTTCTTCCATATTCCATCTTCCCGACATCCGTTACATCCGTTACATAATCCGTTGCCGAACTTCCTTATTCGTGACATCCGTTACATCCGTTACATAATCCGTTGCCGAACTTCCTTCTATCAATCTAGGAGTGAACTATGAGAATTGCAATTGTTGGGGGCGGAGCCAGTGGTATGGCAGCAGCCTACTGGCTCGACAAACAGGGGCATCACGTCACTGTGTTGGAAAGTCAGCCGATTTTAGGCGGACACATTCGGACGCTGAACAAAAATGTTGTACCCAATCAATCGGAGTGCAATGAAATATTAGAAAATGGGGTGCTAGAATTTCCCACTGTGTTTTACAATTTCGTGGCTTTTATGCAGGAGCTAGACGTTGAATTAGAACCCGTGCAGATTGGTTCCGCGCTTTTTTTTAAAGATGGCACCCACTTTTTGTCGGCGGTATCTATCCGAAAGAATTTCACCGGAATCCAACGCCTGATCGAGTATTTGCGCCTCGATAGTCTCTACGCTCGTTCGGCTGCATTTATTTTAAAAATGCGGTTTGCTAAACAGCATGATTTCTACGATGTGCCGCTTTCGGAGTCTTTGAAAAGCTCGTGCGTCCGCAATTATTGGCTGAAGTTGCTGACGATGTACAGCTACTCGATACCGTTTAAATTGCTCGACAATTTCCCGGCAGAATTGGCGATGCCTGTTCTACGCGAATATGCCTCGGTCAACTGGGTGAGGATTAAAGGGGGGGTGTATTCTTACATTGAAAAGATTTTGGAGCGATTTAAGGGCGATATACTGTTAAATGTGGAGATTGCCAATATTTTTAGAAGTGCGGATGCTGTAAAAATCGTGTTTTCTGATGGGGAAATCCAGGAATTTGATAAGGTGGTTTTTGCGATGCCACCAGATCAAGTTATGAGGCTGTTGTCTGATCCGACGGAGGCGGAAACGAAGCGATTTTCGGCGTGGAAAGCCAATTATGCAACCACTGTACTGCATTCGGATACATCTATGTACGATCGCTACGGTATCCGCAAGTTATCAGAATTTGATTTTTTCGAGACGGACAAGGGATGGGGATATAATGCGAGCTTGAATCAGCTTTGCGGCATCTCATCCCCACGAGAGTACAGTTTAGCTTTTCAACTCGAAGAGTCGATCGCCCAAAACCACATTATTCACATTCAGAAACATCACACGCCGCTGTACACTGTCGAGTCTTTTCGATATCGAGATGAAGTTATCGAGACTAATGGCGAAAACAACACTTATCATGCGGGAGCTTATTTGGGGGATGGTTTGCACGAAGGAGCCATTACCTCTGCTTTGCGAGTCGCAAAATTAATCGGGTGAACTCAATTGTGATGCTACAAACTCTCGCAAATATCAGTAAATTTCTTGTCGGTGCAGCACTCTCACAAAAGTAATGATGTCTGCATCAAAAGTTAAACCAATGCGAGAGTCGCCCACTCGGATGCGAGATTAATTTTTAGCGTTGCCTAAGCTGCGACACCACGTGCTGTAGTTAAGTAGACATCATTGCTCAAAGATGGGGGCATTGTTGAGCCGGCTAACTGAGTACCCTCAAAGTTGGTTCCCGTGAATGTTGCCCCGCTCAAGTCGGCTTCGCTCAAGTCTGCATAGCACAACCTAGCCCAATCGAGGTTTGCCTGCACCAAAGAAACTCCCACCAGATTTGCCCTGGTTAAATCTGCTCCCATCAACTTGACGCCCCGCAACTGAGCCCCGCTGAGATTGGCAGCTAATAAGTTCGAGCCTTCCAGGTTTACCCCGTTTAGTTTCGCTTCGCTCAGGTTGACACCATTGAGATCCGTCCTGCTCATGTCGATGCCATTGATGTAAGCTTTCCTAAGATAGATGCCTGTTAGTTGAGCGCCAAAAAGCTTTGCACCGCTGAGTTTTGCCCCTCCGCAGTTTGCCCAGTTGAGGTTGGCTCCCGTGAGGTTGGCGCCCCGCAGGTTTATGAATTGCAGGTCGGCTGTACACAAATTGGCGTTCCAGAGGATGGCACTCCGCAGGTTGCTACCGATGAGTTGGGCGCCACTCAACTTTGCCCTGGGCAGTTTTGCTTTGACGAGGAAAGCTCCGCTGAGATTGGCTTTTGTAAGCTCTGCGTCGGCTAGCCTGGCTTGGCCCATTTTGGCAAAACTCAGATTTGCCCTGTAAAGGTTTGCGCCGTTGAGTTCTGCTTTGGTCAGATGGGCCCGACTCAGGTTAGCTCCAGACAGGTTAGCCCTCGAAAGGTTTACGCCAACCAACATAGCTCCGCTGAGGTTTGCTCCGCTGAGGTTTGCGTCAGCAAAGTCTCTGTTACCATTTTCGTACTCTTTGAGCAGCTCGGTTACTTCCATACGGGTCACATTCCTAATAGCGGAAATTTATCTAGAAATAAACACTCTTTATAAGTATTTTATCTCAAAAGGAGCGGACGCGATCGCACTTTCAAGAAAGCTGAACAATTAACTTTATATTTATACATATACTTTGTGCTTTTCCAGAATCCCGACCGTCTTGAGGTCCTAGCCTGAAACCCTTGATTTACTTAATCTCTAGAGTGCTTCGGCAAGCGTTGCGATCGTACTGAGATCCGTGAAACCGTTATTCTCAGTAGGTAAGCCATCAAACACTGTCCGAAGTGTTAATCAATAGTTAAAATCAATATTCTTGTTGTCCAGTGTGACTAACAGCTTTTTTAAACGGAGACTGCCAATTTGTTAGTTGTGTTTGCGTCAGGTGTCGTGAAGGCTGGCATGGCCATAGCTCCATACTTTATGGACTGTCATTTTTCAGGAAAATTAGATGTGGAACAACAGCTTAATTAGCGAGAATTTTTCTCGGTTGTCTCGCAGCAGTTATACGATCGTGCTTTTCCATATTTCCTTGAGTCTATCGGAGTGAAAAGTAATTTCAGACATTGTACTTATGAGGAATTTATCGATATGCCTAACGGTAGAGGGGATTCGTTCAAAATCTAGCAGATAATATACTGCAGATGGTACACAACTAACAGCGAGTATTATCTGTAGAGGATCACCCCCTCTACTGGCAGTTAGGCAAATGTGTCAATCTATGTTATGCTGAGTCAAAACTGAGGAAAGATCATGTCAAAAGAAAGAAAAAGCAACAAAGAAGTCAAAAAGCCAAAGAAACAACCTGATGGTGTTGCTAAGCCGAAGGATGACAAAAAAAATTATGGTAGCACCGAGGGCAGGAAGTAGAGATAGCTGCCACTCTTGGAATTGCGATTAATTTTGTTCAATTGTCATTACTATCGATTTTTAACAAATTTAAATATCCTATTTTGGGATTATCCGAAAACAGGTTTATTATATCTAGGGAATATGCAGTGCTAAACCCAAAGTATAATGAAATCTGTTTTTAGCCATGAATGTGAAACATTCTGTCGCCGATCGAATTTAAGACCGTCTATTTAGGCTTTATTGAAAAAAAATATAGTTCGATCGCCCAATCCCATCAAATCCCATCAAATCTATCACAGCGATATCTCAGTAACTGCAATATTACCCTCAAAACACACGTCAACATCAGTCCCCGCGGCCCGATCGCGCGACCCATATTCTCCGGCATAATAAAAGTATTCTCCCTCCATCCGGTAAACCACCGGCAGTGGCTGCGTCGAAGGCTGGCAAAACACAATTTCCGGTTCCGCACTTCCCGGCGCTAAATGTGGCAAATTCACATTCCAGAAACACCCAGACTTTGGTTCCCGGTTCAGCAAATGGGCCAACACCCGCGATGTCCAACGAGTAGCGACATCCCAGTCTATTTCGAGCGGCCTTTTAATCCGGTGGGAAATTGCGATGCCCGGAATGCCGTGCATAGCTGCTTCGCGCACAGCGGCAACCGTACCCGAAATATACACGTCAACCCCCAAATTTCCACCCGCGTTAATACCCGAAAGCACCAAATCCGGCTTCGCACAAAGGTGATGAAGAGCGATGCGGACGCAATCGGCCGGTGTACCCCCTACAGCATACTCAAATTCCGATCGCCGATCGACATGAATCGGACTGTGAGCCGTCACTTGATGCCCGCAGCCCGACAATTGCCCCTGCGGAGCCACCATAATTGTTTTGCCTTCTACAGCCTGCAAAAGTGCCTGAATCCCTGGAGCGTCGATGCCGTCGTCGTTGGTTAAAATTATCGTCATTATGTGTCGGTTTTATAGAACCGATTTGAGAGCGCAGAGGCTGGCAACCTTCTGATAGTTCTAGCCCAAATTGGTTGTTGGTTGGTGGCGATCGTCAGTATGAGCATTGCCACACATTTATATCATGGCATTAATTGAACAGTTGCCCCAAAAATGTGGCGCGCCACATTTTAGCCCAGTTGCACCTTGATATAACAGCTAAAGCGACTTGTTACGCTTGCCCCAGTGCAGCATTCATGACATCAGTGTCGATGCAAACATCTAATCACATAATTTTTTCCTCGGCTCTCCCCGATGCTTGGTGTTAAAAGTAGCAGATGATACTAAGTATCTGAGACTGAACGTTGAAACCCTCGATCTTGCTAAATTATTAGCTTGCATTATCACCATAAGTACGAGAGAGCCGATAATAAGTTAATGTCGATTCCAATTGCTTTGACGCAGGGGATGGGAGAATAGGAAATCCTTACCAAGTAGAGTATCTAAGTTCCAGTCCTCAGCCCCCATTCATAAATCAAATACTCATCTACACTGTTACCATTATTACATCTCACCCCGGAGAGCCACATGAGCGAACCCCCTCAAAGCAATGCCAAAACAGGCTGTCCCCCAGATTATCCATGAATCTGGCGGTGATTTAGAATAGTTGATGAAAAGGAGAAGGTGAAAATAATGATAGTTCTTTCAGGATACGAAATTATAGAAAATATTTACGAAGGAGTCAGAACCGTTGTTTATCGAGGGATTAGAAATCGGGATCGACAGCTTGTTATCGTTAAAATAATAAAAAATGAATATCCTACGCTTGAACAAATCACCAATTTAAGGCAAGAATTTATAATTGCTCAAAATTTAGATTTTGAAGGTATTGTCAAAACCTACAGTTTTGACAATTATTATAATAGCTTTGCTCTAGTCTTAGAAGATTTTGGGGGTCAATCCCTTTATCATTTTATGGCAGCCAATAACCTGTCAATAACCGAGTTACTGAGGGTAGCGATCGCTCTATCCGAAACTTTGATCTATCTCCATCAAGTACCAATCATTCACAAAGACATTAAGCCCTCAAATATCATTATCAATCCAGCGACCGGAAAAGTAAAACTGACTGACTTTAGTATTTCATCGCGCTTGGAATTGAAAAACCAAAGCATTAGCAATCCCAACTTGCTGGAAGGAACTCTCGCTTATATGTCACCCGAACAAACGGGGAGGATGAATAGAGCAATTGACTACCGCACCGATTTCTACTCTTTGGGAGTGACTTTCTATGAAATGCTGACCAACCAGTTGCCATTTAATACCACCGATCCGATGGAGTTGGTTTACTGTCATATTGCCAAACAACCCGTCCCACCTAAAGAGGTAGCAGAAATTCCCCAAGCTGTTTCAGATATTGTGATGAAACTGTTAGCAAAAAATGCGGAAGACCGATATCAAAGTGCGGCGGGATTAAAATTTGACCTAGAAACTTGTTTGCAGCAATTGCAGACAACTGGCAAGATTGAAAACTTTCCCATCGGTCAACGCGATCGCGGCAACCAATTACTCATTCCCCAGAAGCTTTATGGCAGAGAAACCGAAGTCGAAATTCTTCTAGATGCCTTTGGGCGAGTCAGCCTCGGTGCCACCGAGATGATGTTAGTTTCCGGTTATTCCGGGATTGGTAAAACTTCAATCGTCAATGAAGTTCATAAACCAATTGTAGCAGCGAGGGGGTATTTTATTGCTGGTAAATTTGACCAATTTAAGCGCAATATTCCTTATGCAGCTTTAATCCAAGCATTTCAAGAATTAGCTCGTCAGCTATTAACCGAAAGTTCCGAACAGATTGCTGTTTGGAAAGAAAACTTATTAAAAGCGCTAGGTACAAACGGTCAAGTTATTATTGATGTTATCCCCGAAGTCGAACTAATTATCGGTAAACAGCCGGAAGTTCCTCAACTGGGGTCATCGGAATCGCAAAACAGATTTAATCGGGTATTCCAACAATTTATTCGCGTTTTTTGTCAACCAGAACACCCGCTAGTCATATTCCTAGACGATTTACAGTGGGCAGATTCGGCATCTCTAAAGTTAATCCAACTCTTAGTCACTGACCCAGATAGCAAATATTTATTAACGATTGGAGCTTATCGAGATAACGAAGTCAGTCCCGTTCATCCTTTAATTCAGACAATAGAAAAAATTCAAGCAAATGAAACGGTGGTGAATAATATCATCATTCATGCCCTGGCTTTGGACAGCGTCAACCAATTAATCGCCGACACTCTTGATGCCAGCGTAAACTCAGACAAAATTAAAGTTTTTTCTGAATTACTGTTTAATAAAACCCAAGGCAATCCCTTTTTCTTAACCCAGCTACTCAAAACGCTGTACTCGGAAAATCTGCTGGTTTATCAAGTAGATACAGACCGCTGGGAGTGGAATATTCAACACATCCAAGCAATTGGTATCGCAGATTTCAATATTGTTGAACTGGTTGCTCGCAATATTCGCAAACTCCCAGAAGCGACCCAGAAATCATTAAAATTAGCGGCTTGTATCGGCAACCAATTTAATTTAGAAGTTTTATCAATTGTCAATGAAGAATCAAACTTAGCGACGGCTGCTCATTTGTGGGAAGCAATGCAAGCAGGTTTGATTCTGCCGCTGTCTGAAAATTACAAAATTCCTCTAGTGTTTGCCCAGGAAGAGTTGGCATCTGTACGGGATATCAAAGTTGAATACAAATTTTTGCACGATCGAGTGCAGCAAGCTGCTTATTCTTTGATTCCAGAGTCAGAGAAAAAAGCCACTCACCTGAAAATTGGTCAACTGTTGCTGAATAATACAACACAGCAAGAGCGAAAAGATAATATTTTTGCTCTGGTTAACCAACTGAATTTTGGCACAGATTTGCTAACTAATCAGTCAGAAAAAGATGAGTTGGCTGAATTAAACCTGATTGCTGGACAGAAAGCAAAGGCAGCTACTGCGTATGAAGCCGCTGTTAATTATTTGAATGTAGGTATAGAACTGCTGAGTCAAGATAGCTGGGAACATGACTATGATTTTACTTTTACCTTCTATCTGGAAGCGTCGGAAGCCGAATATCTCAATGCCAATTTAGAACGGGCGGGTATCTTGTGCGATCGCACTCTCCAAAAAGCCAAAACAATCCTCGAACAAGTCAACTTATATGTGCTGAAAATTAGGATTAACCTCGCTAAAAACCAGATTAAATCTGCTTTAGATACTGGGCTACAAATCCTCGAAATACTGGGAGTGACAATATCTCAATTACCCCCGCAAGAACTTAATATAGAGGAGTTAGCTACGCTGCCAAAAATGACCGATCCCTACAAGCTGGCGGCTATGGAGCTTTTAGTTCTGATTTTCCCACCAGCTTGCTTCGCAGAAAGCCCGCTATCGCTACCAATTTTATATACTATGATCGAACTTTCTCGTCAGTATGGGAATTCGCCACAGTGTACTTTTGCCTATTCTATTTACGGAGCACTGGTGTGTTGGCTCATACCAGATATAGATTTTGCATATCAACTTGGTCAACTTTCTTTACAAGTATTAGAGCAGTTAGATGCCAAAGAGTTTCGTTCTAAAATACTGGTTAATGTTTCCATCTGTATTACGCACTTCAAAAAGCATACTAGGGAAACTATAGAACCCCTTCGTCAAGCAATTAATAGTGGCTTAGAATTTGGAGATATAGAATATGCTTGTCATGCTGCTGATTACTACTGTGCTCATCAGTTTTTTAATGGCGAGCATTTAGACTACGTGCAAGAACAACAAAAACACTATATTGATTTTGCAGATAATTTTTCCCAAGAATATCAGTTTTATCTGCTCAAAATAATTGGTCAATTAGTCGCAAATTTACGAGGCATAACAGATAATAGCCTAATTTTAACGGGTGAATTTTTGAATGAGGGAGAAGCTATTGCTTATTTGACAAAAATCAATAATTTAATGTCTTTATTTAGAGTGCTTTTTGCAAAAACCCTACTTTGCTATTTATTTAAAGATTATAAAAATGCTATAATTCATGCTAAAACAGCCTTAAATAATTCAATGCTTGTTCAAGCTAACATTAGCTTTAATAACCATATTTATTACTATTCTCTGGCTCTTTTAGCTCAGTATTTTCAGGAAACTGAGGAAAAGCAGCAACAATATCTGAAACAAGTAGAAGAAAATCAAGAAAAGATGAAATACTGGGCGCATCATGCCCCCATGAACTACCAACATAAGTATGACCTAGTAGAAGCAGAAAAAGCTCGCGTCTTACGAGAACCGCTAGAAGCAATGGAATATTACGACCGGGCGATTGATGGAGCCAAGGAAAATGGATATGTACAGGATGAAGCCCTCGCCAATGAACTAACAGCAGAATTTTATTTAACTTTAGGTCGTCAGAAAGTAGCGCGTACCTATCTAATTGACGCTTACTATGCTTATATTCGCTGGGGAGCGAAGGCAAAAGTTAAAGATTTAGAAGAGCGCCATGCTGAACTACTCGCACCAGTCGTCGGTAGGAAAAAGAGCCTGACGAGTGGAAGAGACGAAATGATTGTTCAGAGCAGAACCACTATCACTTCTACCACCAGTTCAGGTGCTGGACAAGCTCTGGATTTATCAACAATTATTAAAGCCTCCCAAGCGCTCTCAGGGGAAGTTAATTTAGATAAGTTACTCTCGAATTTGATGCAAGTATTGCTGGAAAACGCCGGAGCAGAAAAATTTTATTTCATCATACCTGACCAAGCAGGTAAGTGGAAAATTGAAGCTCAATGTACGGGTGAACGATGTCAATTAATCTCCAAGTCAGCGACTGAAAATCAAGTGATTCCTATCTCGCTGATTAATTATGTACAACGCACGCAAGAAACTCTGGCGATCGATGATGCAACGAATAAAAGCAGGTTTGCATCTGACCCGTATATTATTCAGCAGCGACCTAAATCTATCTTGTGTAGCCCCCTGATTAACCAAGGTAAGTTGGTGGGCATCCTATACCTAGAAAATAATTTAACAGCCGGGGCTTTTACGCGCGATCGCCTAGAAGTCCTCAACATCATTTCCGCCCAAGCTGCGATCTCCATCGAAAATGCCCGCCTCTATCAAACTTTAGAAGAAAAGGTGCAACAACGCACCGCCCAACTCGCCGAAGCAAACCAGGAAATTAGCGCCCTCAACAACAAACTTAAAGCCGAAAACATCCGCCTCAGTGCTGAGTTAGAAGTCACCAAACGACTGCAACAAATGATCTTGCCCAAACAATCAGAACTTGATAAAATTAAAGGATTAGAAATAGCTGGATATATGGAACCTGCCGATGAAGTGGGTGGCGACTACTACGACGTGCTAACCCAAAATGATCAGGTAAAAATTACCATCGGCGATGTTACGGGACATGGTTTAGAAAGTGGCGTATTAATGATTATGGCGCAAACCGCCGTCCGCACTCTCCAACAAATGAACGAAACCGATCCGGTGAAGTTTCTTGATGTGTTAAACCGCACCCTTTATGCCAATATCGAGCGCATCGACTCGTCTAGAAACATGACCTTGGCTTTGTTAGATTATCAAGATAGTAACTTCAGCCTCAGCGGTCAACATGAAGAAGTTATCGTAGTCCGTACTGATGGTAACATCGAACTTATCGATACAATTGAACTCGGTTTTCCCCTGGGATTAGAGGAAGATATTTCTGGTTTTGTTTCCCAAATTCAAGTGCATCTTAATCCAGGGGATGTAGTAGTGCTTTACACAGATGGAATTACAGAATCTATAAATATAAATCGAGTGTATTACGGCATAGAAAGATTGTGCCAAGTAGCCAAAGAAAATCGCCACAAAACGGTTGAAGAAATTCGACAATCAGTAATTGATGATGTGCGGCAACATATTGACAAACATAAAGTTTTTGACGACATTACGTTGGTAGTCCTAAAACAGAAATAACGCAAGTTGGGAATTGGGAATTGGTAATTGGGAATTGGTAATTGGTCATATCAAGTTTGGTTGCACCGGACTTGTATAGTGGGCGTGTAGTCGATCGAGACGAAGAGGCTCGCTCCATTGCCTTCCTTGGACGCGACTTTTCCAAAGTCCTAAATTGGGCGATCGCCCAATTTACCGCAAACATTCACCTAACATCCAAAAATCCCCAAAAACATCAACCAACTTGTGGTAAAGTTTTGTGTCGATTGCTTTGCGTCAAGGCAATCTTCTGCAAGTTCAGTTAAACGCCCTCTCAGCAATGTTTTTGCCAATTTTCCCCTTAGCTCAAACAATCCCCGCACCTCCCGCCCAACAACAACTGATCATCGACCCAGAAGCCCCCGCACCCGAAAACGAACTGGATTTACCACAACCGCAGACAACCGCCCCGCTAAACACTGTGACGGTGCCCCAGCAAGTGCGCGTTTTGCCGGGGCAACTCGACAGCATCCCGGTTTTCAACAGCAACAGCCCGGAAGTTGTGCAAACCGAAGGCATTTTGCTCTCCACATTTCCCCCGGAAGCCAAACAAGTACCTTCTGCACACTTAAACTTTCCCTTCAAAGGCCGATTTGACATCTTCGCCCACCACATCGCCAAAGCTAAAAATCGCGCCGAAACTCGCACCTTATTTCAAGGCATAATTGTCCACAATCCTAACTCCGAACCTGTTACTTTAAATGTCTTGCAAGGAGCGACTTATTTAACTCGGCCGGATGCCTTGTTTGTCGATTTGCCGTCGTATTTAGAAAATAGATTCGGCACTGTGTTTGCCGGGCCTGGAAGCCGCATCACGAGCGATGTCCTGCTGGGATACAGACAAGCCATTTTGGCATTGCTGAATTAGGGTATGATAAGTAAGGCGTGCAAGCGCCAAAAATAAAACTTCAAAAAATCCAGAGTTTATGAAATGTCCTGAATGTCAGTCAACTTACGTTAATAAAAATGGTCATAAAAAAGGTAAACAGAATTATATTTGTGTCGATTGTGGCAGACAATTTATAGATTGCTATCAACCTCATAAAGGTTACTCTGAGGAGGTGAAACGTGAATGCCTCACAATGTATGTCAATGGTCTGGGTTTTCGAGCAATAGAGAGGATTAAAGGGGTGCATCACACCAGCATCATAAATTGGGTCAAGCAAGTAGGAGAATTGCTGCCTGATGCTTATGAACCAGAGACAATTCCCGAAGTTGGAGAACTTGATGAACTCGAAACATTTATTGGTCAAAAAAAATAAAATTTGGCTCTGGACAGCGGTTAATCACTTTCAACCAGGGATTTTAGGATGGGTGCTGGGCGACGATAGTGCAGCAACTTTTCGACCATTGTGGGAATTAGTCGGTAACTGGAAATGTTATTTTTATGTAACAGATGGATGGCCAGTTTATCCCATGTTTATTCCAGATGGAGACCAAATTGTCTGTAAAACTTATATGACCAGAGTAGAGGGCGAAAATACGCGGCTACGACATTATTTGGCACGACTTCATCGCAAGACACTTTGCTATTCTAAGTCGAGAGAGATGCTCAAAAATTCAATTCGCTTACTAATTCATTATCTTAAGTTTTGGGAGGTTCCGGTTCCCGCTCCAGGGCATCATTTCAATCGCGTTCGAGCGAGGCAAATCGAGTAGCTAATACATAAGAGCGATCGCCGAAATCATACCTTAATTCAGCAACGCCGCCATTTTGCCCGCTGCGATCGAGATTCCCGCCAATGAGAGCCGAATGCTGATGAATTTGCCGATACCTGTGGGGAATGTCACGCCTGCTTCCAAC
>NZ_JAUBQH010000059.1:0-40066 GCF_036701145.1 Microcoleus sp. Pol17C6 | reverse complement strand
TGTAACGATCAACTGACTGACGTAGCGATCTATCGCCTGACTCTTTTAAGATACAAGGGGCGGGTTTTACCAACCATATTTGAGGCTGACTAACAATCTATAAAAACCCGCCCCCACCCCACCAATAAGCCTCAACCAAAATTCAACGGATCGACATCAATAGTTAAAGTAACAGAACGCGGCGTGCGATCGCGCAATCCGATCAAATCCGACAAATCCACCGACTCATCCAAAGGCAACTTCAGCAAAATCTGCCACCGATACCGATTTGCAACCCGCATAATCGCGGCAGGTGCAGGCCCTAACAACTCACACCCCGGTACAGACAATCGCTCAATATACTCCTGACAAACAGACGCCAATTGTACCGCAGTCACCGCAACTTCCGCCGCATCTACACTGCTCAACCGCAACAAAATCAGCCGCCCCGAAGGTGGATAATTCAGGGCCGCTCTTTCTGCTAATTCTGTTTCCACAAAATCTGCATATTCGTGCCGCCTAACTGCTTGAATTACCCGGTGTTCGGGAGTGTAAGTTTGAATAATTACCCGCCCCGGATCGTCACCTCTGCCTGCACGTCCCGCGACTTGAGTTAATGTTTGAAAAGCTCGTTCGCTTGCCCGATAATCCGATAAGTTCAGCAACCCGTCAGCAGACACAACTCCCACCAATGTTACTCCAGCTAAATCTAGCCCTTTCGTCAGCATTTGCGTACCCAACAAAATGTCAGCTTCCCCATTGGCAAATTGCGTTAACAATCGGCGGTGATCGCCCTTATTTCTAGTAGTATCGCTGTCAAATCGGATTGCCCGCAATTCGGGAAATAATCTCGTTAATTCCTGTTCTACTCGCTGAGTGCCGCTGCCAAAGTTTTTGAAGTAAGGAGAACTGCATTCCGGGCAGTTTTGGGGGTGTCGTTCCGTGTGGTTGCAGTAGTGACACCGCAACACTTCTGCGGTTGCTTCGCCCACGTGGTGATAAGAAAGGGAAACATCGCAGTTCGGGCATTCCATCACATACCCGCAACTCCGACAAGACACAAAGGTACTGTGTCCTCTTCTGTGAATAAATAGAATACCTTGCTGTTGTCTTGCTCGCAATTCTTCCAGGGCGTTTTGCAGGGAAGCGCTGAAAATTGAGCGGTTTCCTTGCCGCAATTCTTGGCGCATATCGACTATTTCCACAGGCGGCATCGGGCGCGAATAAATGCGATCGGGCAATGATAAATAATGGATATTGGGTAACGAGTAATAATCTCTTCGCGTCCCGACAAAAGTCTCTAATGCTGGCGTTGCGGAACCTAAAATTAAGGGACAATTTTCTAATTCTGCGCGCCATTTGGCAACGGTGCGGGCGTGGTAACAGGGGGCTGGTTGGTCTTGTTTGAAGCTGCTGTCGTGTTCTTCATCGAGGATAATTAAGCCGAGGTGAGGTAAAGGCGCAAAAATGGCCGATCGCGTGCCGATGACAATTTGCGGTGTTCCAGTCAGCATCTGACGCCATGTATCGTAACGTTCGCCGTCGGATAGGGCGCTGTGGTATACGCAAATTTGCTCGCCAAAACGGGCGCGGAATCGATCGGTAAGTTGCGGTGTGAGCCCGATTTCGGGAACGAGTACGAGGGCGGATTTGCCGCTGGCTAAGATTGGGGCGATCGCCTGCAAATACACTTCGGTTTTCCCGGAACCTGTAACGCCGTGCAGCAGCACTTGACGGAATCCCGAAAAAGAGTTAATAAACGCTAAGGCTTGAGCTTGAAAATGAGTTAATGTTTTGGGTGCATCTGGCAATTGAGAAATTCCGCGATCGCCCCTGAGAACTTCCCTTTGATCGATGACAACGCTACCTTTTTGTTCCAAGTTTTTTACAACCGAAGAACTCGCACTGCAAATTCTCAACAAATCATTCAGCCACATTTCACCGCCGCCGCGCCGCAAAACTTCCAATACTTCTTGTTGCCGCTTGGTTAGATCTGTGACAAATGCACTAGCAATTAATGTCACTGCCGGTTTGAGTTGTGGTTTGGGAGGATTGGGCGGTTCTAAATAACTTTCTACCCAACCGCGTTTCAATAAATCTTTCAATCCCCGATAACTTCCCTTAACTTGGCGCTGGAGGTATTGCCAAGTGTAATCGCCGTTTTTTTGAGCTTGCAGCAATTGCAAAATTTGACTAGCGGCGGGATTGAGAAATGTTTCGGCATTCGGAGAAATTGCGTCTTTAATTAAGCGAATTCGGCGCACGGAACGGCTTAACAAACCGGGCGGCAGCGAAGCTCTAATTACTTGTATTAAAGGTGTGCAATAATAGGTGGCAGTGCGTTCGAGTAATTCCCAGTAAGTCGGTGGGAAAAATCCCGTACTGACAACATCTTCGACATCTTTAACCCGCGCCGGATCTAAGTCTGGCGGCAGTTGAGAAATGAACCGAATCGCGATCGCGCCTACCTGTTGACTGCCAAAGGGTACACTCAAAATATCCCCTGGTTGCACGGTAAGTTCCGCAGGTAAACGATAGGTAAATAACTTATTTTCCTCCCCAGCGGAGTCGCCCGCAACCCTGAAAGGAGAGTCCACCAATACCTCGATCCACTCTGCCCGCACGGTGGGGCGCTGTGGCGGTTCGCTGCTGCCGTAGGATGCCCCGGCCTCTGCCGCTATAGGGGTTGACAAACCAAAAGTGACAGTAGACATAGGGTTGCACATCAAACTAGGAGGAGCCGCGGTCAAAGGGAGTTTTCATTATCCCTCAGTTTAGCTCGATCGATCGATCTTAGCTGCGGGAATTGGCGATCGGAATCTCGATCGCGAATTCAGTCCCTTCTCCAATTGCGGAGATGCACTCCAACCTCCCGCCGTGTTTGTCCACAACAATCTGATAGCTAATTGACAGTCCCAAACCCGTCCCGTGACCAACTGGTTTGGTGGTGAAAAACGGGTCGAAAATTTTCGCTTTTACAGATTCATTCATTCCCAGACCATTATCTTTGATGCTAATTCTTGCCCAATTTTGGGAAAGAATAGAAGTAGTAATGGTCATCTGTATAGGGTTGGCTTCTATCTCGTCCAGTGAAGACTTTTGCTCTCGCTCCCGCAGGGCATCAACAGCATTATTAATGATGTTCATGAATACCTGATTTAATTGCCCAGCATAACACTCTACCTTGGGCAAAGATCCATAATTTTTAATAATTTTTATAGCCGAATGACCTGGTTTTTCTTTAGTTAAATGCTGCAAAATTAACAAGGTGCTGTCAATTCCTTCGTGAATGTTAACGGGTTTCTTTTCACCTTCATCTACCCGCGCAAAGTTGCGTAAAGTCAGCACTATTTCGCGGATGCGCTCGGAGCCAAGTTTCATTGACGAAAGAGTTTTCAACAAATCTTCGCGCAAAAAGTCGATGTCAATTTTTTCCAGAAAAGCTTCAATCTCTGCATCTATTTCGGGATAACGATCCTGGTACATTGCGAGCAATTTTAAAATGTCGCCTGCATAGTCATTGACATAGGTAATATTGCCGTAGATGAAGTTGACGGGATTGTTGATTTCGTGGGCGATACCAGCTACCAAAATTCCCAAAGCCGACATTTTTTCGGCTTCGATCAATTTGAGCTGCGTTGTTTGCTGATTTTCCAGAGCTTTTTCTAGTGTAGACATTCTTGCTTTTAAAATATTTTCGGAATCTCTAAATTCCTCTGTGAGCTTTTTTAGCAAAGATTCTTTTTTTTGATTAAGGGCTTGTAATTTGCTGCGTTCGGTTTCCGAATTTTCGAGTTTTTCCCGCAGTAGTCGATTTTCCTTTTCCAGCTCTTTGATTCTTTTTTCCCAGTCTCTTGGTTCCATCGGCTATTATTTTGAAACTCTAAATAGTGTCATAACAGTTTTATTAGAAAATTTAGTTGCACCCTTTACCTAGTTACAATTTTGGAACACATCGCCTCGCCAATTGTGTCCGAAAATTTTAACAGTTCCTTTATTTTGGTCGATCTAAAAATCTTATCTAAGATACCTTCAGAATGTCAACATATTAATAACAAATCTGGTTAAAACCGATCGCTACTTTTATTCATAACTCTCGCATTTGCAGGGTTTTCATCCGATTATTGGTAAATAAGCAGGGCGATCGCAAACTGATAAAGGCGGGCCCAGCGCGAAAAATTGCCCGATTCAGACAACCTTTGTACAAAACCCGTCGGCAATGCAAAGCGAAAATATTAAATGTGAGTGCGATCGACCGGGGGCGACGGGAAAAGTGCGATCGACTGGGCGCGCGATCGCGCACAAGCAATCTCAAGTAACAAGCTCGTTGCTCTCTCCCAGAACGCAATCACACTATAGCATTGCTGAGAAATCTCACTTTAATGTGTCGATCGTACTCACACACCCGCACCATTTTGTGCTAATAACTACTACTTGTGACAACATCGACACAGCCGTTTATATTTGGAGAGTAATTGATGTCAGGTAGCGAAGTTCGTGCCGATTTTTGGATGAGCGAGTACATTACCCCTTGGGATATTTACGTTCACGGCGTCATCGCGGTGCTCGCTTACAAGAAAACAGCCTATCAAGAAATGTATGTCGTTCAGACCGGTACTTACGGCAAAGGCTTAGTTTTGGACGGTAAGTGGCAATCTTGTACAGGCGATGAGTTTCTGTACCACGAACCCCTGGTGCACCCAGCCATGATTTGTCACGGTTTACCCAAAAAAGTCCTCGTTCTTGGCGGCGGAGAAGGAGCTACAATTAGAGAAGTGCTGCGCTGGAAAACAGTTGAAAAAGTCGTGATGATCGACATTGACGGCGAAGTAGTAGAAGCTTGCCGCGAACACCTGCCCGAAATGCACCAAAATGCCTTTGATGACCCCCGCTGCGAAGTAGTAATCGGCGATGCTTTGGACTATTTAGATAAAACTGACAATGATTGGGATATTGTCATTTCTGACTTGTCCGATCCCATTGAAGAAGGCCCATCTTTCCAGTTGTTTACCAAGGAGTATTTTGAGAAAGTTCGCAGCGTAATGTCACCTAACGGATATTTCGTAGTGCAAGCGGGCCCCGTTTCTCCGGCAGAAATGAAAATGCACGCTCGCATTGTGAATACCCTGAAATCTGTTTTCTCCAATGTTCAATCCTGCACCAGCTTTATTTCTACTTACGGAGCTCCTTGGGGTTTTGCGATAGCTTCTAATCAAGAAATAAATACGCGGCCCGAACCCACAGTTACTGACAAATTACTCGCCGAGAAAACAACTGGCGGGTTGCGGATGTTCGACGGAATTACACTGTTGGGGTTGATGCAGCTTCCCGGTCACTTACGACAGGTAATCGCCGCTGAAACCGAAGTTTACACTATGGCCGCACCGCCTAAGTTTTTCGGGAAAGGTTCGGTTGGTCAGTGAAGTTAAATTGAAAGAGAAAACTCGTTTGGAATAACTGAGATGGACAATTTAATTCGCATAGTCGCTGCAATTTTTCTTCCCCCTCTGGGCGTATTTTTGACTGTCGGCATCGGTACTGATTTTTGGATCAACCTGGTTCTCACGTTTTTGGGCTTTATTCCCGGCATCATTCACGCTGTTTGGGTGATTGCTAAGCACGATCGAGCTTAACTTGAGTTCAAATCCAGTTTTGGGATAATAAACAGGCAAGAGAAAATAAGTTTTCTTTTGCCTGTTTCCACCAATTAATCTGTATTAAATCTGGGTTCATCCGCGTTTATCTGCCGACATCTGCGGTTAAAAATAAATAAATCTAATTCTTATCAGAATTTGATTGCACCTCAATTTCTTCACAAACCAATTCAGCAATTTTTTTCGCCGCCCCCGATTCTCCTCGAACCGCACGCAAACGATCGCCCATTTGTGCTAATTTTTCAGGATGGCTCAAATAGTCGATCGCCAATTGAGCAACAGCATCGGGTTCCAGCTTCCCAATTAACTCCGGCACAATCTCCTCCTGTGCCCAAATATTCGGCCAAGCATAAAGCTTTCCCTTTCCCAATTGCCAGATTAGCCAATTAATCGCAGTCGCAAAAGCTGAACCTACTAACGGCAAATTTGCCAGCAATCCCGGCAATCCGTCCCAAGCTTTCATCGCATCCAATTGCTGCGTCGGAATCAAAACAATCATCGGTACGGCTAACGAACCCAATTCGGCAGTATTCGCTCCCACAGTAGTTAAACACAGGCTGCATTCTGATAGCAAATCGTAGGCGGGTGTCTGCGTCCAAAGTTCTACTTGTAAGTTATTTGCTGTCTGCAAAAACGCCCGTTCTGTTAAATGAAGTTCGGCGCTGGCGTTTTCAAATAAATGCAGGCAAGGATTTTGTTTGGGGTCGGCAAAACCTGCTAAAGTTTGCACATCTATGGTAGGAGCAACGGGAATTACAAAGCGAGTTTCAGGGCGGAGGCGGTGGATGGATTGGGCGATCGACAAACATAACGGTACACCTAAAGCTAATTTGGCCGCTTTAGAACCGGGCAACAATCCAATTAATTCTATTGTCCGTAGGGGCGGTGTCCCCGTGCCCGCCCTGCCGGATTTCCCGTTCCCTACTTCGGCGATCAAATCTCCGACAACTGTAAATTTCTTAGCATATTTTTGGGGAATTTTAGCAAAAACTTCCGGTTTCATCGCCGCAAATTTATCAATCCAGCGATACCACCGTGCGTCCCATTCAGCATAAATAACAGTGCGATATTTGAGCCTTTTGCCAATAACAACCGTAAAAAATTGATCGCCGCCTAAAAATAAAACAACTCCTGTTTCGTGCCAATCCCAATTTTCAGCAGTTTTGCCAGATAATAGGAATGGAAAAAAATGCTCCGGTGCTTGCACTCTGTCCACTTCTGGGTAGGAACAGGCTATTTCTGCTTCTTTCCCGGTGGCGTGCGGACAGGGGGACAGCACCACAGAGATTCGCGCTTGAGTGCCCGCGTTTCCCAATTGTTCGCGCAAAGCTTGCACGGCGGGACGCACCCAAGTTGCCAATTCTCCGGGGCCGTTGGAGAGGATTAAAATATCGACTGTCATAGGATTTAATATTTGAGAGGATACAAGGGAGAATTTATGACAGATTTAATTAATGCCGTCAAGACGGGTGATGTTGCGGCTGTAGAAAGTGCGATGGAACAGCGTGCAGATATCAATGCCAAAGATGAGGAAGGTGCGACGGCTTTGACGACTGCGGCTGAGGCTGGCAATTCGGCGATCGTCAAAAAATTGCTGGCGGCAGGTGCGGGGCCCAACAGTCAGGATAATGACGGGTGGACGCCGTTAATGAGTGCCGCTGCTGCCGGACATACGGAGATTGTACAGCTTTTGCTGGAGGCGGGGGCGGATGTGAATGCTAAAACTAATTTTGGTTTGACGGCTTTGATGAGTGCGGCAGGTAGCGGGCGCACTCAAGTTGTGGAATTTTTAATCGATAAAGGAGCTGATATCAAAGCTAAGGATAATAATACTTGGACTGCGTTAATTTGGGCGTCTTCGGAAGGTCACAAAGATACGGTTGAGGTTTTGAAGCTAGCGCGCGATCGGCATTAAAAGCTTAGAAACCGGGTTTATTCGAGAAACCCGGTTTCTGGAGGGTACAATTAATTATCGCACCGACAGCAGACCAATACCAATCCCGAATAGCTGCGATATTTCTATCCAAGTAAAAGTGTCCCAAAAGAAGATTCTGGTAATAAATTCAACTTGAGATTTCCGCCACCTTCAATAACTGCGATCGTATCACCATAACTAAGTTGGTCGCCTCCATTTGGTGTAAAGAACGGCAAGCCGTTTGTTTGGATTGCTAAATCTCGATTATTGTTGATGGGAAACACAATGTATCTATCGAATAATGATGTAGAGCCGAGCTGGATCGTATCCTGACCTTGGGTAAAGTTTTGAATTGTAGCAAAACCCGGTCCAACGTAGAAAGATTTATATCCAACCACAGACACTCTACTGCTATATACAGGCTGCGCTAACACGAATGTATCGGCTCCGGGTCCGCCAATCAGAGTATCGAATTCGTTGCTGCCGTCACTTCCAGACACTCCGGCGCCAAAGCCTGCAGAGCTTGTTACTCCAACTAATTGGACATTCCCCACTCCTATACCAGTGAGGGTGTCATTGCCGGAAGTTCCGATAAAAGTAGCAGACCTGTTTGGCTCGTTTTTTCCGAAATTGAAGTAGTGTTCCCGACCAGTTGTCAAAGCTCCAGAGTAGACAAAAGGTCCAATATCACGGTTTCTATTTAAGTATACTGTTTCATAGAAAGAAGTACCATTACTGAAGCGGCCGAATTGAATGAAGTGCTGGTAGCCACTTTTAAAGTTATTCTCAATAAACGACCGCGAATCTCGGTTAGTTGCTACATAAAATGCTTCGTCATAATTTGGCGATACGCGCGATCGACCCTCTTCGTAACCGTATTGGATAAAGTGGTCTAAGCCTGTCGCAAAAGGCACGTTTGGGTTGTTGGGAGTGCGGACAAAGGGTGTGATGTCTGGATTGCCGGCAAGGTAAGTAGCTTCGTCAAAGTACCGCGATATTTTTGTGAGGCCGGCGGCTTGACCGAACTTTTCAAAGTGTTCTCTTCCAGATTTGATGATTCCTGCATCAATGGCTGGTTTCACCCAAGGATATTGCGCCAGGTAGTACGGTTCGTCAAAAATGTCATAATTAGTCATAATTTTTGCTTTAAGCTTAGTCTGCTTACTTATCGGTTAAACTTGACCCACTATTACTAACTCTACTAACTCAGTATGTCAAGTTAATTATTGTTAAGCAGATTTTATTATTTTTATGGCAAACACAAAAGTACGATCGCCCTTTTTTTGAATGTGCGATCGTACTCCCCAGCAGCAATCAGGCAAATCCCCAATAGCTTAAAGATTTCTAGCTAAGTAAAGGTAGATTAGCTCTAGATTCTGGTAATAGATTCAACTTGAGATTTCCGCCGCCTTCAATAACAGCGATCGTGTCAAAGCTACTAATTCCCGAAGTTGCATCTGGAAAGTAAACGAACAAGCCGTTCGTTTGGATAGCTAAATCTCGATTGTTGTTGATGGGAAATATCAAGAATTTATCTAAAGAAGGTTGGATATCGCTTGTTGCTAGCTGAATGGTATCCTGACCTTGGGTAAAGTTCCGAATTGTAGCAAAACCAGGCCCGATATATAACTTTGTTGGGGAACTGTATCCCTTACCACCACTGCCTACTAAAACGTCTCCGAGCATGAATCGATCGCGGCCGCTACCGCCAGTGAGAGTATCGAATTCATTACTGCCCTCACTTTCATAATTTCGGCCGGGGATGGAAAAGCCATCACTGTTTGCAACATAACCTACTTCAACTCCAATTAATTCGGTATTTCCCACCCCAGCACCGGTAATGATGTCATTTCCAGAAGTTCCGATAAAAGTCGCAGAGCGGTTGGGATCGGAAGTTCCGAAATTGAAGTAGTGTTCGCGACCTGTTTTCAAGGCTCCAGAGTTAACAAACGGCACAATATCGGGGTTTTTCAGTAAGTATTCCGTTTCAAAAAATGAAGTCCCAAACTGACCGTCTTTGATGCCGAATTCAATGAAATGCTGGTAGCCGTTTTTAAAAGTTCCATTCTGAATAAACGGCTGCAACTGTAGGTTATTTGCGAGATAAAACGCTTCGTCATACTCAGGCGATACGCGAGTGCGACCTTCTTCGTAACCGTATTGGATAAAGTGGTCTAGGCCAGTCGCAAAAGGTGCATTTGGGTTGTTGGGGGTGCGGACTAAGGCAGCGATATCTGGGTTGCCAGCGAGGTAAGTAGCTTCGTCAAAATACCGCGATACTTTAGTTAAGCCGCCGGCTTGACCGAATTTTTCAAAGTGTTCTAATCCCGATTTGATGACTCCTGCATCAATGGCTGGTTTGACCCAAGGATATTGAGCAAGATAGTATTTTTCGTCAAAAATTGCGTAACTAGCCATGTTTTTCGACTGCGGCTTTAATGAGCTGTTTATGCAATTTATCAATCATCAAGAACTGACACAATACCCGATAGGGTGATTTTTCCCAAGTTCAGTAGGGTGCGTTATTAACGCACCTACCATGTTAATTGAGAAAGAGATAACCGAGGTTCCGGTTATTTAAGGAATAAGTAGAAAGTGTCGTTCCCGTTTTGCTGAATTGTAGACACGACTAAATCTCCTCCCCCCTCAATCCTACCAATTGTCTCAGATCCTGGGCTTAGGATTAACAACTCGTTACCACCACCACTTGTTCTGTAGGTAGCGGGTGAGCCTGCCAACTGGATCTTGTCATTGTCTTTATCAAAGTTCCGAATTGTAACTATACCGGGGATACCCGCATAGAGGCTACGGGATGTGGGAGTACCGGAGGTAGCAGGAACTCCGAGTACGAATGTATCTTTCCCAGGGCCGCCGATCAGGACATCAGATTCATCACTTCCAAAGCTTTCATACTGCCGATTGCCTTGGGGATCGATACCTACTTCAACTCCAATCAGTTCGGTATTCCCCACACCAACGCCTGTGAGGATGTCATTTCCGGAAGTTCCGACAAAAGTAGCGGATCGGTTTGGCTCGTTTTTTCCGAAATTGAAGTAGTGTTCCCGACCGGTTTTCAAGGCTCCAGAGTTGACCAACGGCACAATGTCGGGGTTGTTCCTTAAGTATTCCGGTTCAAAAAATGAAGTCCCAAAACGACCGTCTTTGATTCCGAATTGAATGAAATGCTGGTAGCCTGATTTGAAAGTTCCGTTCTGAACGAAAGATCGCAGTTCTGAGTTGTTTGCTAAATAAAAAGTTTCGTCATACTCAGGCGAGACGCGAGTGCGACCCTCTTCGTAACCGTATTGGATAAAGTGGTCTAGCCCTGTAGCAAAAGGGGCATTTGGGTTGTTGGGGGTGCGGACTAAGGCAGCGATATCTGGGTTGCCAGCGAGGTAAGTAGCTTCGTCAAAATAGCGCGATACTTTGGTTAAGCCCCCTGCTTCACCGAATTTTTGAAAGTGTTCTAGTCCCGATTTGATAACTCCTGCATCAATGGCTGGTTTGACCCAAGGATATTGAGCAAGGTAGTATTTTTCGTCAAAAATTGCGTAACTAGCCCTGTTTTTATCTGGCGGTCTTAATGAGCTTTTTACGCACTTTATCACTTATCTGGAACTGACACAATATTCGATCGGCTGATTTTTGCCAACAGTCAAATTTCACTTAATCTCTATGCTTTCTAGCCCAGGAAAGTGAGACCGACTGGAGGACTAAATGGATTTATCATCCCAATAGGTTGCAGAGTTAGATTTGATCCGCCCTGAATTCGGGCAAGTGTATCTCCCGATTTTTGAATTAATAAGTCCGCCCCTGATGGAAATATATTCAGTTCATTAAAGCTTTCCACCAACTGAATAAAATCTTTTCCTTTTTCAAAATTGACAATCCTGGCCTCCCCACTGCCCGTATAGAAATCTACCCGGCTGATCAAACTACGTCGGTTGTTGGGAACAGCATCTCCGAGCACGAAGTAATCAATGCCAGAAGTGCCAATCAATGTATCGAATTCAGTGGTAGTCAGAAAAGGCTCTCTCGTGATGTCATCCAATTTCAAAGCGTCATACTTATTCTTATTAATGCCAAAAGGTGGATTTGGGCCGGCGAAAGCTACTTGCAGTCCGATAATTTGATTTTTTCCCGCTGTAAATCCCGTGACGATATCATTACCGTTGGTTCCTGTAAAAAATCCGTATCGATTTGACTCAAATTGCCCAAATTTTAGATAGTGTTCTCGACCAGTTTTTAAACTTCCAGCCTCCACAACTTCCGCCACATCTGGGTTATCTCCCAAGTAACGTGGTTCAAAGAAACTTGTCCCGTACCTACCTTCTGTTTTTCCGAATTGGATAAAGTGTTGAAAGCCGGATTTAAAAATTCCGTTCTGCACGAAGGGAGTTATTTCGGGGTGGCGCTTTAAATAAAAAACTTCGTCGTAGTCAGGCGATACTCGCGTGCGGCCTTCTTCGTAACCAAACTGGATAAAGTGGTCTAAACCTGAAGCAAAGGGTCGGTTTTGGTTGTTGGCTGTGCGAACAAAGGGTGCAATATCTTGATTTTGAGCTAGATATGTATCTTCGTCAAAATATCGCGATATTTTTGTGAGGCCGGCGGCTTGACCAAATTTTTCAAAGTGTTCTCTTCCTGATTTGATGATTCCTATATCAATGGCTGGTTTCAGCCACGGATATTGCGAAAGGTAGTATTGTTCGTCAAAAATTGCGTAACTAGCCATGTTTTCCTCCTGTGGCTTTAATGAGGTATTTATGCAATTTCTCAATAATCGCGAACTGAGACAATTATTTGATTGGGTGATTTTACCAATCAAATCTCACTTAATCTCTATGCTTTCTAGCCGAGTAAAGTGAGACATACTGGATCGATAAATGGAGTTTTTGTCCCAATTGTTGGCAGATTTAGAGTTGCTTTGCCCTGAATTGTGGAAATTGTATTTACCGATTGTTTAATTAATAAGTCTCCCCATCATGGACTAAGGCAAACCATCTATAGCTGCGATATTTTTACCCAAGAAAAGATCTAATAATACTAGATCCTGGTAATAGATTCAAATTGAGATTGCCACTACCTTCAACAACAGCGATTGTGTCAAAGCGACTGGCTGTGAAAACTCCATTTTCAACTGCGGGAAAGCCATTCGTTTGGATAGCTAAGTCTCGATTATTGTTGATTGGAAACACCAATAATTGATCTAAGGGAATCCCTATCTGGATGATATCCTGGCCTTGAGTAAAGTTCCGAATTGTAGCAAAACCTGCACCAATGTAGAACTGTCTGGATGAGAGGGTTCCTCCCCTGAAGCCAACAATGTCACCAAGCACGAATTTATCGTGGCCGCTACCGCCAGTGAGAGTATCGAATTCATTGCTGCCGTCACTTTCATATCGTCGGAGACCGTTAGGGGCTTCTACGTCAACTCCAATTAATTCCACATTCCCCGCCCCGGAACCGGTGAGGATGTCATTGCCAGAAGTTCCCACAAAAGTCGCAGAGCGGCTTGGCTCAAATTGTCCAAACTTGAAGTAGTGTTCCCGACCAGTTTTCAAGGTTCCAGATTCGACAAACTGCCCAATGTCGGGGTTGTTCCCTAAGTATCCCTGTTCCAAGAAAGAAGTAGGCAACCGACCGTCTTTGGCACCGAATTGAATGAAATGCTGGTAGCCATTTTTAAAGGTTCCATTCTGAATAAACGGCTGCAAATCTTGGTTAGTTCCTACATAAAAACCTTCGTCATACTCAGGCGATACGCGAGTGCGACCCTCTTCGTAACCGTATTGGATAAAGTGGTCTAGTCCGGTCGCAAAAGGCGCGTTTGGATTGTTGGGAGTGCGGACAAATGGTTTAAGGTCTGAATTTGCCTCAAGGTAAGTATCTTCATCAAAATACCGGGATATTTTCGTGAGGCCGGCGGCTTGACCAAATTTTTCAAAGTGTTCTCTTCCAGATTTGATGATGCCTGCATCAATGGCTGGTTTCAGCCACGGATATTGCGAAAGGTAGTATTGTTCGTCGAAGATATCGTAATTCATAGTTTGCTGTTTAAAGTAAAGTGCTATCGTACTTTTTTATAGAACCATCGCCCACCGCCAATAAAAAATCATTAATCATCAGCATTAGCTAATGACTAATGACTAATGACTAATGACTAATGACCAATCAGCAATGACCAATGACCAATGACTATCCAATCAAGAAAGTACCATTACCGTTAGATTCTTGGAAAGTTAAACCCAAGCTTGCTCCTCCTTCAATCACGCCGATCACATCTCCAAAACGCTGGATTGACAAATTGCTGCCAATGGGAATCAGATTGTAGCCGTTTAAAGAAGTTCCTTGCAGTTGGATAAAATCGCTTTCTATGTCGAAGTTGCGAATCGTAGCTTGACCGTTACCTAAATACAGCGGTGTCGGGGTGACATTCCCGGCTGTAGCAGGAACTCCGAGTACGAATGTATTGGTTCCCGGAGCACCAATCAAGACATCGAATTCATTGGTGCCAAAGCTTTCATACTGGCGGTTGCCTTGGGGATCTATACCTACTTCCACTCCCACAAGTTCGACATCGCCCACGCCAACACCAGTTAAAACATCGTTGGTACGGGTGCCGACAAAAGTCGCGTCGCGGGCCGGCTCAAATTGCCCGAAATTGAAAAAGTGTTCGCGGCCTGTTTTCAAGTTTCCAGAGTTGACAAACGGCACGATGTCGGGGTTTTCTTTTAAGTATTCCGGTTCAAAAAATGAAGTTCCGAAACGACCTTCTTTTGCCCCGAATTGAACGAAATGCTGGTACCCTGATTTGAAAGTTCCGTTCTGAATGAACGGTTGGAGTTCAGAGTTGTTTGCTAAATAAAAGGTTTCGTTGTATTCGGGTGATACTTGGGTGCGGCGCTGTCCTTCATCGTAACCGAACTGGATAAAGTGATCGAGGCCGGTCGCAAAAGGCGCGTTTGGGTTGACTGTGCGGACGAAAGGTGCGAGATCTGGATTCCCAGCAAGGTAAGCATTTTCGTCAAAATAACGCGATACATTAGTTAGACCGCCTTCTCGCCCGAATTTTTCAAAGTGTTCTCTTCCAGATGAAATGACTCTTGCGTCAATAGCTGGTTTGATCCAAGGATATGAGGCGAGGTAGAATTGTTCGTCGAAAATTGCGTAGTTAGCCATGTTTTTTCCTTCAAGTTTGGATGAGTTTGAGATTCTATAGCAATTAGTTTTCCTTGAACTCGATCGCCGATCAGGAATTTACACAAAACAGACGTTACGAAATGGTTTTAAATTCCTGGTAAAATGTCAATCTTGATGACGCAGCAATTATCGCAAGGCTACATTCTGCTTTCAGAAATTATGCCTTTTTCCCCTCAGTTAATTGCTCGATCGTCAGTTTGATCAATTCTACAAAACTTGGAACTTTTTTCAGGATTTTTTTCTCAATTGTTGGGTAATTTTTAATTATTTTTATCCAACTCATTAATCCTATACATATAACAAGTAATATGTCAAGTAAATTTTTGTAAATAAAAACTGGAGTATTTGCTCAAGGAATTTATAAAAAAATGTAACGAAAATCTGACCTAAATTTGTCGAATTGTGTCATGTGCAGGCTCAAATCGCCTAATGGCAAGCGTTTTCTGGTAAAAATGCTTATGGGATAAAAAAATTCCCGATTCCCGAAAACAGCATCTTAAAGGAGCCTAACCGGATGTTCACTCACGTCAAGCCCACCATTCGCCACGTTGTGCCGGAAAACTTGCAGGGGCGATCGCTCATGAAGGTGGTCTATGTCGTACTGGAACCGCAGTATCAAAGCGCCCTGTCGGCAGCGGTTCGATCGATAAACCAGAAAAATCCGAATTTGGCAATAGAAATCAGCGGCTACCTGATCGAGGAACTCCGCAGCCCGGAAAATTACGAGGCCTTCAAGCGGGATGTGGCAGATGCCAATGTATTTATTGCTTCTCTAATTTTCATCGAAGATTTGGCAGAAAAAGTGGTAGCGGCGGTGGAACCGCTGCGCGACAGCTTGGATGTCGCCGTCGTCTTCCCGTCGATGCCAGGGGTGATGCGACTAAATAAAATGGGCAGTTTCTCGATGGCACAGTTGGGACAAAGCAAAAGTGCGATCGGCGAATTCATGAAAAAACGGAAGGAAAAATCCGGGAGTTCCTTCCAAGACGGAATGCTGAAACTGCTGCAAACTCTGCCGAAAGTGCTGAAATATTTGCCCATCGACAAAGCCCAAGATGCGCGCAACTTCATGCTGAGTTTCCAGTATTGGCTGGGCGGTTCCCAAGAAAACTTGGAAAACTTCTTGCTGATGCTGTCACATAAATATGTATTCAAAGGCCAGGAACAGCTAACTTTTCAAGAGCCCGTTGTCTACCCGGATATGGGAATTTGGCATCCTTTGGCACCGTCGATGTTTGAGGATGTAAAAGGATATCTCACCTGGTACAACGCCCGCAAAGATATTTCGGCAGACCTCAAAGACCCCCTCGCACCTTGCATCGGCTTGGTGTTGCAGCGGACTCACTTAGTCACCGGAGATGACGCGCACTATGTAGCAATGGTGCAGGAATTGGAGGCAATGGGGGCGCGGGTGGTGCCGATTTTTGCCGGCGGTTTGGACTTCTCGAAACCAGTCGAAACTTTTTTCTTGGAAGTTGGGACCAAAGGTGTTGCACCGCTGCCGATAGTTGATGCGGTCGTTTCTCTGACTGGTTTTGCGCTGGTGGGCGGCCCGGCGAAACAAGATCACCCGAAGGCGATCGAGACTTTGAAAAAATTAAATTGCCCTTACATGGTGGCTTTGCCGCTGGTTTTCCAAACGACGGAAGAGTGGGAAAATAGCGATTTAGGCTTGCACCCGATTCAAGTTGCTTTGCAAATTGCCATTCCTGAGTTGGATGGCGCGATCGAACCGATTATTTTGTCGGGAAGAGATGGCGCAACTGGCAAGGCGATCGCCCTGCAAGATAGAATCGAAGCAATTTCCCAGCGCGCCATGAAATGGGCAATGCTGCGCCGCAAACCAAAATTAGATAAAAAAGTTGCGATCACAGTTTTCAGTTTCCCGCCGGACAAAGGCAACGTCGGAACTGCCGCTTATTTGGACGTTTTCGGCTCGATTTACCAAGTATTGAAAGCCTTAAAAGGCAACGGTTACGACTTGCCAGAATTGCCGGATTCCGCCGAAAAACTGATGCAAGAAGTCATCCACGACGCAACAGCCCAATACCAAAGCCCGGAATTAAATGTTGCTTACCGGATGTCGGTAGCTGAATACGAAGAATTCACTCCTTACTCGGAACGCTTGCAAGAAAATTGGGGCCCGCCTCCGGGACATTTGAACAGCGACGGACAAAATTTGCTGATTTTCGGCAAACATTTCGGCAATGTGTTTATCGGAGTGCAACCTACTTTTGGATACGAAGGCGATCCGATGCGGTTGTTATTCTCTCGTTCCGCCAGCCCGCACCACGGTTTTGCTGCTTACTATACATATTTGGAGCGCATTTGGGGTGCGGATGCGGTGCTGCACTTTGGCACTCACGGTTCGCTAGAATTCATGCCCGGTAAGCAGATGGGAATGTCTGGGGATTGTTATCCCGACAGTTTGATCGGCAAAATTCCCAATATCTATTATTACGCCGCCAACAATCCCAGCGAGGCAACAATTGCCAAGCGCCGCAGTTATGCTGAAACAATCAGCTATCTGACTCCTCCGGCTGAAAATGCTGGTTTGTACAAAGGTTTGCAGGAACTCAGCGAGTTAATTGCTTCTTATCAAACTTTGAAAGAGACTGGGCGCGGTGTGCCGATTGTTGATGCGATCGTTGAAAAATGCCGTTTGGTGAATTTGGACAAGGATATCGCCCTAC
Organism: Microcoleus sp. Pol17C6; assembly: GCF_036701145.1. Taxonomy (NCBI): domain Bacteria; kingdom Bacillati; phylum Cyanobacteriota; class Cyanophyceae; order Oscillatoriales; family Microcoleaceae; genus Microcoleus; species Microcoleus sp. Pol17C6. The sequence continues at coordinate 22,622 of NZ_JAUBQH010000059.1, read as the reverse complement.
CTCCCGAACAAGAAAGAGGGGTTGCTGCGGGAATGACTTCGGAGGAACGCGACAATTTAGTTGGCTTGGTTTACCGCAAGTTGATGGAAATTGAGTCGCGGTTGTTACCTTGCGGTTTGCACGTTATCGGTAAGCCGCCGACTGCGGAAGAGGCGATCGCAACTTTGGTGAATATCGCCAATTTAGACCGCGAAGAAGACGGGCTGATCAGCTTGCCGCGGATTATTGCTAACAGTCTCGGACGCGATATCGGCGAAATTTACAGCAACAGCGACAAAGGCATTTTAACTGATGTCGAATTGCTGCAAAACATCACCTTGGCCTGTCGGGATGCCGTTGGCGCTTTGGTGAAGGAACAAACCGATGCTGAGGGTAGAGTTTCCCTTGTTTCTAAGTTGAATTTCTTCAACATGGGCAAGAAAACACCTTGGGTTGATGCGCTGCACGCCGCAGGTTACAAAAAAATCGATCCAGAACCGATTAAACCGCTGTTTGAGTATCTGGAATTCTGCTTGCAGCAAGTTTGTGCTGACAACGAATTAGGCGCTTTGTTGCGCGCGTTAGAAGGCGAGTATGTTCTGCCTGGCCCCGGTGGCGATCCGATTCGCAACCCGGATGTTTTGCCGACGGGCAAGAATATGCACGCTTTAGACCCGCAGTCAATCCCTACAACGGGGGCGGTTAAGTCTGCTAAGCTTGTAGTCGATCGGCTGTTAGAAAGACAGCGCGTTGATAACGGCGGAAATTACCCAGAAACGATCGCCGTTGTGTTGTGGGGAACCGACAACATCAAGACTTACGGCGAATCCCTCGCCCAAGTAATGTGGATGGTGGGAGTGAAGCCAGTTCCCGACGCTTTGGGCCGGGTAAACAAACTCGAATTGCTTTCTTTAGAAGAGTTGGGACGCCCTCGGATCGACGTAGTAATTAACTGTTCGGGCGTATTCCGCGACTTGTTCATCAACCAAATGAATTTGTTAGATAAAGCCGTGAAAATGGCAGCGGAAGCCGACGAACCCTTAGAGATGAACTTCGTCCGCAAACACGCCCTGAAGCAAGCGGAAGAAATGGGAATCAACCTGCGACAAGCAGCAACGCGGGTATTTTCCAATGCGTCTGGTTCCTATTCATCTAACATCAACTTGGCGGTGGAAAACAGCACTTGGGAAAGCGAAGCCGAGTTGCAGGAAATGTACTTAACTCGCAAATCCTTCGCCTTTTCTTCCGACAATCCGGGAACAATGGAACAAGACCGGAAGATTTTTGAATCATCCTTGAAAACTGCGGAAGTTACTTTCCAAAACTTGGATTCTGCCGAGATTTCCCTAACCGACGTGTCGCACTATTTCGACTCCGATCCCACTAAATTGATCGGCAGTTTGCGCGCAGATGGGAAGAAACCGACATCCTTTGTTGCTGATACAACCACAGCCAACGCGCAGGTGCGGACGCTATCAGAAACCGTGCGTTTAGATTCGCGGACTAAGCTGCTGAATCCGAAATGGTACGAGGGGATGTTGTCGCACGGTTATGAAGGCGTGCGGGAGATTTCTAAGCGTCTGGTGAATACGACTGGATGGAGTGCGACGGCGGGCGCTGTGGATAATTGGGTGTATGAGGATGTCAACACTACGTTTATCCAAGATGAGGAGATGCAGAAGCGTTTGCTTAACTTGAATCCTCATTCGTTCCGCAAGATTGTCAGCACTTTGCTTGAGGTGAATGGCCGGGGTTATTGGGAGACTTCGGAGAACAATTTGGATCGCTTGCGTGAGTTGTATCAGGAGGTGGAAGACCGGATTGAGGGGGTCGAGTAAGGTTCCCAAATTAGTCTAGAATTGTGTAGGGGTAGCGGATACCCCTGCACTGTTTTGAAAAGGTCAAGTTTATGTAAATAAATTTAATAGAATTGGTATAGCTTAAGAGTAGGGATTACCGTACTCCTACCACCTTCATCAGTAGGGAAAACTTTACACAAACTCTCGGTAAAAATCTCTAGTTAGTGTGTTATCATATATTTATATATAAAATTTTTAGTAAACAATCAATATATTAAAGTAAATTAATGACTCAAATAAACAAACTCCTAGGCAAGCTGATGCTTGGTGCATCTGATGCTAATTTTTCCTTTAGCGATTTATGTCAAATACTCCAGATTTTAGGATTTGAGGTAACCATTAAGGGGAGTCACCATATTTTCACGAAGGAGGGAGTCGCAGAAATTATCAACCTCCAACCCCAGAAAGCAGATAAATCAAAAGCTAAAGCTTATCAAGTAAAGCAAGTTCGGGCAGTAATTCTGAAATATAAATTGGTTAACCAAGATGACAATGAAGTATGAAGTAATCATTTACTGGAGTGAGGAAGACCAGGTATTTATTGCGGAAGTACCTGAATTACCGGGATGTGCTGCTGATGGTGAAACTTATCAGGAGTCATTGGAGAATCTAGAAATTATTATGCAGGAGTGGATAGAAACGGCTAACGCACTGGGTCGTCCTATTCCACAACCGAAAGGTCGCTTGATGTTTGCGTAGTTCAAATAGAATCACAGGCGCTCGCCCTTTTTTTTCCAAGTCCGCGCGACCAAAGCTATCTTCGCGTAGGGGTTCCAGAAGGGTAGGGAATCGCCCATCTTTCTTAAGCCTCAAACGGGTTAATCAGTGTGAGTTCAGCAATCCAGAGAAAATCCCCTATATTTCTTGTTACTAAAGTTCTGTCATATACCAAAGCTGTTGCCGCAATAATAGCATCCCCAAGTGTCATTTCCCTTATCTCTCGCAACAGCACTGCGCGATCGAGTACAGCGTTAGAAATTGGTACAACCTCCACCACACCAAAGAATTCCTCAAAGTACAATCTATACTCTTCATTTAGCCGATGATAACCCAAGACTTCAAGGTAACTTATTGCCGATACAACTATGTCATTTTCGCCAATAAAATGCCTAATCTGCGAGTTTTCTGGCTGGGAAGCGTAGATAATAATATTACTGTCTAGCAGCATTCATTATTCACCCCTACCTGGAAGTGGACGGTCTTGACGCAAATCTCGCTGCCATTCCACTGGATCGCTAATTTCAGCAAAGACATTATTAGCTGCAATTTTTTCCAATATTTCAACTATTCTCTGACGGCGAAACTCAGCGCTTAAAGTCGATCGCTCTTCTTGTAAAATAACATAAACTCTGACAGGGCGCTCGCCCTCTGTTGGAACCTCATTAGCCCATTCTAAAACGTTGCCCTTTAATATAGCCTCAAATATTCGCTGCATAGCTAATATCAACTATTCTTTATTTTTACTATCAAAACAATTTTGAACATCAAAGCTAAGAACGACTGAATAAAACTTTAGACTTTCATGAGTATTTTCGTTTGAGTTGCTCAACAGAAGTCACCTTACCTGCTGCTACATCTTTTTTGGCTTTATTAAATACTTCAATAAAACCGGGAATTTTTAATCATCCCACCGTAGCTTCATTGCTTTCATGTTCTGCTAATAAATAAGCTAAGAAATCATCCACAACGAGCAGCCGTTCAGGAGATAAGCGATCTATGGATTGCTTAAGCTTCTGGCGAAGTTCTTGAGTTTTCATAGTTCATAGCTATTGAAAATTATTAGATCGGGCTGTTTGATTATACCAGATAGTCTGAAATTTGGCTCCAGCGGCCCTAATTTTCCCTGCATTGCGATCGCCCCGATATTGCCTGCATTGCGATCGCCCTGAACTTCCTCTGCATGGAAATTTAGTTTTGAGGAATGTTGCCAGTATCTTGAATATTATCACCTACGCTTCAAGCTCAGCACGCTGAGAAAAAAGCTCGACAAAACCATCTGCAAACCAACAGTCAGGCAAGTGAGCGAGGGAATAACCAAACGCAGAGTTTTAGAAGGATCGAGAGAACCAAAAGCAGTTTCGCTCCAGATAGTTAATGACAAGAAGGAGCCAACTATTCCGATTAATATGAGCGTGACTCCGACAATCAATCCTGTCTCTAGGGTGACATAGCGAAATATTTTGTTGAGTTTGGGGTCTTCGGGCAGGAATTTCTCGCTGATGGCGAAAATTTTGGTAAAAAAAGCGAAACTTACTGCTTGAAAACCGATGATAATTGCGATCGCACCATACAGCAGCGTGTGTACATCAAAGCTGATACCCCCGATTTTTTGAGTACCGGGCAACAGCCAAATGCTAACAATTAGACCCCAAATCATCAGCGCAGTACCCGGATACAAAAACAGCCAGCGAGGACTGTAAAGCAGCAAAAATCGGAGGTGCCGCCAGCCATCTCGCCAAGTTCGCAAGTGCGGTGGGCGCGATCGGCCGTCGGGAGAAAGTACGGTTGGGATTTCAGTTATCCGCAGCTTGTATACAGAGGCCTTGACCACCATTTCGCTAGCAAATTCCATCCCCGTGGTTTGCAAGTCGAGTTTCAAAATAGAGTCTCTCCTAAAACCCCTGAGTCCGCAGTGAAAATCGCCGACGGGACTGGCAAAAAATAGCCGCCCAACCCATGTCAGCACCGGATTTCCTAAATATTTGTGCAGCGGCGGCATTGCACCAGGTTTGATGCCCCCTTGAAAGCGGTTTCCCATTACTAAGTCGAAACCTTCTCGCAATTTGTTGACAAAAGCACCGAGGTTGGAAAAATTGTAGCTATCGTCAGCATCGCCCATGATAATATAAACTCCGCGCGCTGCGATGATGCCTCCCATGAGGGCGCTGCCGTAGCCTTTGGCTGCTACGGGCACGACTCTCGCTCCCATTCTGGTAGCGATAGCTTGAGAACCGTCAGTGCTGCCGTTGTCTGCTATGATGACCTCGCCGGTAATATCAAGTTCGCGCAGGGACTTCTGCGCCTTATCGATGCAGATTTCTAAAGTTTCTGCTTCGTTCAGGCAAGGCATGAGTATCGATAGTTCTAGAGTGTATTCTCCGCTTGGATTGGTCTGTTCTGCCATATATTTGTTCCACTCTCGATCGCGATCGACCATACTTGATTTTCCCGTATCTCTGCTTAAAATATTAGTGGTGAATAAAACCTAACAAAAATTAATTAAAGTTTTTCAGGTTTTTGGCAACGGCAATTTTTGATTGTACTATAGGTTAGTAAATTTATGAATAGAAGCGTTTTTATGTTATTGCTTGCTGCAATATTGTGCGGCGTAGCAGGTCAATTTAGTCTCAAGGCAGGAGCTAAAATATTAGGGCCCATTGGCGCTGCTAATTTAATAGAAAAAATTATAGCAATGGCTACTCAGCCGTTGATAGTAGGTGGTCTTTCTTTGTATGCAATTTCTTCGATCGGCTTTATTGTAGTTTTGTCGCGGGCCAACCTTAGCATAGTCTCGCCTTTACTGTCAATTAGTTACCTATTTACTGTTTTAGGTGGCAAACTGATATTTCACGAGCCTTTGCCGCCGCTGCGGTTAGTAGGCGTGGCGCTAATTATGACGGGAGTAATTTTTGTACTCAGAGGTCAAGCAGGGGGAGTGACTGGAGGCAACTAGCGACTTTTAAGATTGACGCTGGAGTGCTGAATTGATAACTTAGGTCAAAGGGTGTATTTGAGCCTTCTGTTATGAAATGATGCTGCTGTATGTCTAATATTTCTGAGCCTGTGAATCCGAATCAATTATTGAGCGATCGCACCGCAGTTCTTGCTACCATGCACCAAAAAGAACGGGTGATGGCTCCCGTTTTGGAACGAGAATTGGGTGTAAATATCCTAGTACCTGCGGAGCTTGACACTGACACTTTCGGCACCTTCACCAGAGAAGTTAAACGCTTAGGAACACAAATAGAAGCGGCTCGCCATAAAGCACAAAAAGCCCTAGAAATTGCGGGCGAAACTCTTGCCTTTGCCAGCGAAGGTACTTTCGGCCCTCACCCAATGATGCCGTATCTGCCAGCTAACAGAGAAATCGTAATTTTATTAGATCGAGCCAACAATCTAGAACTAATCGGCGACTCTTTCTCGGTTGAAACTAACTACAGTCACGAGTTAGTTTCCAGTATAGAAGAAGCAGATGATTTTGCTAAAAAAGCTGGATTTCCAGAACACGCACTGGTGGTTATAGTTGGCGACGCTGCACTCGGTAACGGCGAAATTGTCAAGGGCATTAGGACAGAAAAACAACTTTTTGACGCTGTGACAGCAGGCTTAAAAAAATCGTCAACCGGCCGAGTTCACATCGAAACAGATATGCGGGCGATGTACAATCCAACTCGGATGAAAAACATCGAAAATGCAACTCTCGATTTAGTTAAAAAATTTAAGCAATTCTGCCCGGAGTGCGGTTGGCCGGGATTCGATATTGCTGAGACGAAAATCGGATTGCCTTGCGGACTGTGCTATTTTCCGACTCAGCTAGCGCGATCGGCAATCTATAAATGCAAAAAGTGCGGTTATACTAAAGAAAAACTATTTCCCGACGGTCGAGAGACTGCCGATCCTTCCCTTTGTCAATATTGCAACCCTTAGAAAAATAATTAATTGCACAAAAATAGTAAAATTTGTCACAATATTATTGATAGTTCCCTAATTAAATTCACTAATGATAGCCGTAGAAACAGAACGCAACTGGAAACCCGTTATTAAAGAATTCGAGGCTGTAGTTGGCAAAAATGGCGTCGTACAGCGCCGCGAAGAATTGATTGTCTATGAGTGCGACGGACTCGCCAGCTACCGCCAGCGCCCCGCCGTGGCGGTATTGCCTCGAACTACGGAGGAAGTGGCGCAAGTGGTCAAAATATGCGATCGCAACTCAATTCCCTGGGTTGCTAGAGGCGCAGGAACAGGCCTTTCCGGCGGCGCTTTGCCTGTAGAAAACTGCGTGCTGATTGTCACTGCCCTGATGCGAAAAATCCTGAAAGTAGACTTAGAAAATCAGCAAGTAGTCGTGCAACCGGGAGTAATTAATAACTGGGTAACGCAAGCAGTTAGCGGCGCAGGTTTCTACTACGCGCCCGATCCTTCCAGCCAAATTGTTTGTTCAATTGGTGGCAACGTTGCCGAAAATTCTGGCGGCGTTCACTGCCTCAAATACGGAGTCACAACTAATCACGTTTTAGGATTAAAATTGGTAGTTGCGGACGGTTCAATTGTCGATGTCGGTGGCGAAATTTCCGAAATGCCCGGTTACGATTTAACTGGTGTATTTGTCGGTTCCGAAGGCACTTTAGGAATTGCCACAGAAGTTACTCTGCGAATTCTCAAAGCGCCGGAATCGATTTGCGTTCTCCTAGCGGATTTTTCCAGTATAGAAGCAGCCGGCGAATCGGTTTCCGATATTATCAGCGCTGGCATTATTCCCGGCGGCATGGAAATTATGGACAACATCAGCATCAATGCTGTGGAAGATGTGGTGGCAACTGGATGTTATCCCCGCGATGCGGCGGCAATTCTACTCGTAGAAATCGACGGTTTAGAAGTGGAAGTGGCCACAAACAAACAGCGAATTGCTGATATTTGCAAGCACAACGGAGCGCGAAATATCACCACGGCAACTGACCCGGAAACGCGCCTAAAAATTTGGAAAGGGCGGAAAGCTGCTTTTGCGGCGGCGGGCCATCTCAGCCCTGATTATTACGTGCAAGACGGCGTAATTCCGCGAACGCAAATGGCTTATGTTTTGAAAGAAATTGAGGGTTTGAGCGAGAAATACGGTTATCGAATTGCTAATGTATTTCATGCGGGAGACGGGAATTTACACCCGCTAATTTTGTACGATAACTCGGTAAAAGGTGCGCTGGAAAAGGTGGAAGAATTGGGCGGGGAAATTCTCAGGCTTTGCGTGAAAGTTGGGGGAAGTCTTTCGGGGGAACACGGCATCGGTGCTGACAAGAAGTGTTTTATGCCGGATATGTTTTCCGAGGTAGATTTGGAGACGATGCAGTGGGTGCGTCAGGTATTTAATCCCAAAGGTTTGGCGAATCCTGGGAAGATGTTTCCGACGCCGAAGACTTGCGGCGAAGCGGCGAAGGCTAAGGTTGAAACTTTTAAGAAGTTGGATGGTGTGGAGGTTTTTTAATTCGCTATTTATGCGGGTAAGGTGAGCAGAAAAGCACCTGATAATTGTCTCTACAATGGCGAGGCAAAGCCTCTAAGTATGCGTTCCCAGCCATAGTCGGGTAACGAGAAAAAACGATTTTTCTCGTTTTTTAGGAGTGCGAGAGTCCCGCTCGCTTGCTTGCCTATATATCACGTTGGTAAGGTGCAGATTGCACATTCCACCCTAATGTGCGATCGGAATTTTGATAGTAAATTCCGTGCCCTTGCCCAATTCCGAAGTACAATATAATTCGCCTTTGTGTCTTTCTACAATAATTTGATAGCTAATTGACAAACCCATTCCCGTGCCTTTACCAATGGGCTTGGTAGTAAAAAATGTATCGAATATCTGCTGTTTGACTTGCTCAGTTATTCCCGGGCCGTTGTCGGCAACTTTAATTTCTACAAAATTGCCGACAACTTCCGTACTAATCCTAATCTGGCTAGGATTTTCTAGTATTTCTTGACAATTTTTTCTAGTGTTCGCATCTTCTAAAGCATCGATTGCATTGCTGAGAATATTCATAAAAACTTGATTGATCGGCCCAGCAAAACACTCAACAGTCGGTAATTCTCCATATTGTTTTACAATTTGAATTGGCGGCTTTTCTCCGTTCCCTTTCAAACGGTGATTGAGAATTAACAGCGTGCTGTCAATACCTTCGTGGATGTTAACGGGTTTCATCTGTGAATCGTCATGGCGCGAAAAGTTCCGCAGCGACTGCACAATCTGGCAAATCCGCTCGACACCCACGGTCATTGAAGAGAGTATTTTAGGTAAATCTTCAGCTAAAAAATCGAGTTCATTTTCTTCTCTTTCCTGTTGAATTTCCGCGACTGGATCGGGATAATGCTTTTGGTAAAGTTCGAGGTGGTGAAACAAGTCTTGAGTATAATTTGTGAGATGAGTGAGATTGCCGTAAATGAAGCTGACTGGGTTGTTAATTTCGTGAGCGACGCCAGCCAGTAGCAAGCCCAAACTAGACATTTTTTCGCTTTGAACTAATTGGGAATTAGTGGCTTTGAGTTCGTTAAGTGTGGCGGCTAGTTGAGCGGCTTGTTCTCTGCTTTGTGCTTCAGAATTATGCAAGGCTTCTTCGGCTTGTTTACGCTGAGTGATGTCTCTCTGTACACCAATAAAATGAGTTAATTTGCCCATTCGATCGCGCACAGGAGATATTGAGAAACAATTCCAGAACGCGGTTCCATCTTTGCGGTAATTCTTTAATATTACCTTGCACTCGCTTTCTGTTTGCAAGGCTTGGCGAATTATTTCTACTGCAGCCGGATCTGTATCGCTTCCGTGCAAAAATCGGCAGTTTTTTCCTATAATTTCCTGCCGCCGATAACCGGTCATGCTTTCAAATGCGGGATTGCAATAAATAATTGGATGTTCTGGGTCAGTGGCGTCATAAATCGTAAATCCGGTGCTACTAGCTGCTATAGCTCGATCGTACAACCAAAGCATTTCTTCTGCGCGCTTGCGATCGGTAATGTCCCGTAGCGTAGCTAAATAAGCCATTTCTCCATCCCATTCCGTTTCCACCACCCGCATTTCTACTACAGCATTTGCTTTTTGCTTGCGAATAGCTTCAACTTCTGTTTGCACGACGCGAGTTCCTGGTGCTTCTGTTTTTCCCACTTGGGGAATAATATCCGTCGCCATCTCAAGGTCGCAAGCTGAAACTTCTACTACTAAATTGCCAAAAAATGCTTGCCCTAAAAGTTCGTCTGCTTTGCAGTTAAACAGTGCTTCTGCTGACGGGTTGGCAAAACAGACAAGTCCTCGCTTGTTAACGATTGCGATGCCGTCGGCATTTTTTTCGATCACATTCCGAAACCGAGATTCGCTAGCTTTCAAATCCTGCTTTAGCTGTTCCATTGCTCGCTCCATCTGCTGCAATTCGCACAGACTAACACTATAAGCTTCGGAAATATGGGCCTCGGTCGAATTCTCCGCTCTTTTTTTGGGCATCTGTTGGTAGCCTGTTCTATTGGTCAGACTGCGAGCAGTTTTTTTATGGTTCCTGCTAATATTACTGAGCTTATTTTCTGGATCGGCTTCTTGAAAAAACATATTTCTACCCTACCAAATTATTTTCTAGATTAATGTGTTGCGATCGCCCAATTTTCCGGGAATTTTAGGGAGATAGCAATTTACACCCGATGCTAGCACATTACTTTTCTAATTCATCCTAAAACTTCGTTAAAATTCCTGAGTAATCGCCCTATAATTATCTATAACGTTTTATTAAGTAATTTCAACAACATTAATACTTACGTAGTAAGAGGAATTGTGCAGGATATATATGGCTTCAATCCCCCTCCCACTCACAAAATAATCCGTTCCACGCAAAAGTCCTAAATATTTAGAAGCCACGGGTCAGTATAAATTATTATATAATTTGAAAAAAAAATATAATTAAAAATTAGCGGACTCATCTTTAAATCATCAAAAATAATCATAATTAGCCATTACCAAATCATCTCCCTGCAGGCAGATGTGATATAGAATATAACCTATCTATTTTTGCGATCGCAACTTCAAACCAATGGCACGTCTAGCACTTCTGAGCACATCCAATAAAAGCGGACTAATCGACTTAGCGCGCAGTCTAGTAGAAGAATTTGAATTTGACATAATTAGTAGTGGCGGGACAGCAACAGCCCTCAAAGAAGCAGGCATCCCAGTGACCAAAGTTGCGGAATATACTGGTTCTCCCGAAATTTTGGGAGGGCGAGTCAAAACACTTCACCCGCGAATCCACGGTGGCATTTTAGCACGCCGCGATGTACCGGAAGACCTCGCAGATTTAACCGCCAATCAAATTCGGGCGATCGATCTAGTTGTAGTGAATCTGTATCCATTTGAAGAGACAATTTCTAAACCAGGAGTTACTCTAGCAGACGCAATTGAGCAGATAGATATCGGCGGACCGGCAATGTTGAGAGCCTCAGCCAAAAACCACGCTCATTTGACAGTGTTGTGCGACCCAGAACAGTACAATACTTATTTAAAAGAACTGCGGGAAAATGGCGGCGAAGCTTCCTTAGAGTTTCGGCAAAGATGTGCGCTAGAAACCTTCAAACATACAGCAAATTACGATCGCGCGATCGCAACTTATCTCAGCAGCAGCCAATCCGCTGAAAAATCAGCGCTACCAGAGCAGTTTAATTTATCAGGAAAAGAGTTGCAAACTCTGCGCTACGGCGAAAATCCCCATCAAGCCGCCACCTGGTATCAAAGCGGAACTACACCGACAGGCTGGACGACTAGCACCATCCTGCAAGGCAAAGAATTAAGCTACAATAATTTAGTAGATTTAGAAGCAGCAAGGCGGCTAATCGTAGAATTCCCAGACACCCCCGCCGCCGCTATTCTGAAGCATACAAATCCTTGCGGTACAGCCTTGGGAACAACTATTTCTGAAGCGTATCAAAAAGCCTTCGACACCGATTCAGTCTCAGCTTTCGGCGGCATTGTCGCCCTCAATCGCCCGATTGATGCTGCTACCGCAACGGCGTTAACTCAAACATTTTTAGAATGTATTGTCGCGCCGGGGTGCGAACCAGAAGCCGAACAAATTATCAAGAAAAAGGCGAAAGTTCGAGTATTAATTTTGCCAGATTTGACTCAAGGGCCGCCACAAACTGTTAAAGTTATTGCAGGCGGTTTGCTGGTGCAAGACTCAGATAATGTAGTAGAAGAAACTAGCAAATGGCGGATTGTTACTGAGAAACAGCCGACGGCGGCAGAGTTGGAAGAATTGCTGTTTGCTTGGAAAGTAGCGAAACACGTCAAATCAAATGCGATCGTTGTGACGCGCGATCGCACTACAATCGGTGTCGGCGCCGGACAAATGAATCGCGTCGGCTCAGTTAAACTAGCATTGGAACAAGCAGGAGAGAAGAGCAAAGGAGCGATTTTGGCCAGCGACGGTTTCTTCCCCTTCGATGATTCAGTCAAAACTGCGGCTGAGGCGGGAATAATTGCGATCGTCCAACCGGGCGGAAGTATGCGCGATCGAGATTCCATTGAAGCGGCCAACCAACTTGGAATCACAATGGTTTTCACCGACATCCGCCACTTCTTGCATTAGTTTTTGTTAGGAATTATGCCTAGCAATTCTCGATTGTGTACCATATTGTAGGGATACAATAGTGTTCGCGGGTGTCAACTTAAGTCGAAAAGCTTTCATAAATCTCGTTTCTCCCCGAGTCTAGATCCCCCTAAATCCCCCTTAAGAAGGGGGACTTTGAGAAGAATCCTGTCCCGTCTTAAGACGGGAGACTTTGACACTCTTGTCTCCCCCTTAACAAGGGGAACTTTTACACTCTTGTCCCCCCCTTTTTAAGGGGGGTTAGGGGGGATCTGGAAGGCTATGACACCAATCAACACTGTTATGTCGTACCAAATTTCCAGTTGCGTCCTTCAAAAATTATGAATACCACAATTCAACAGCAAATTAAACCTGAAGACGTAAAAGTCAAAATCCTGCTCACTGGCGGACATCAATGCACCGTCACGCTCAAATCTGATACACCATTATTCCACAGCCTGATCAAAACATTAGTCGATCGCACCCAACAAACACTCAGTTTTTCGCCCTTATTTCAAATCCCCATAGACGACGGGCGTTCCACCCTTTTTTTTCCCGGCGAACACCTAGTGGGATTAGTCACAGAACCCCCAATTTACTTGCAGCAACTGCAAGCGCAGCAGCCTGCAACTCCCGTAGAAATTCCAGCCACAGAAATTCCCGCCCCTGCGCCGCATGTAAATGACGATTTAATATCTCGCTACGCCCAAATAGACAACTTTTTGACCCCCGCAGAAAAGAACAAACTCATTAAATATGTCTTAGCAAAAGAATCAGAATTTGTGAGTACCAGCACCTCAACTAATGCCGAAGATTACCGCCGTTCGATGGTACTCCACTCGTTCCCCGAATTTTCGGAACTGATGGTTAATCGCATCAAAGCAATTCTCCCCGACGTGCTGAAAAGTTTAAATATTCCGTCATTTCCCCTGGGTGAGATAGAAGCTCAGCTAACCATGCACAATGACAACAACTTTTATAAACTTCACAACGACAGCGGCTCGCCAGATACCGCCAGCCGATTTTTTACTTACGTTTACTATTTCTATCGAGAACCCAAGGCTTTTTCAGGTGGCGAGTTGCAGATTTATGACAGCAAAATCGAGAACAATTTTTATGTTGCTGACAAGACATTTAGAACAGTTGAACCGCGGAATAATAGCATCGTATTTTTTCTAAGCCGCTATATGCACGAAGTTTTGCGAGTTAGCTGTCCCTCAAAAGCTTTTGCTGATAGCCGCTTTACTATTAACGGCTGGGTACGCAAAGCAAACTGAGGTTAATTCATAGTCCTGGAGGCACTAATCACCGAATTTTGTCATTCTGAGTGAAGCGAATAATCTCAAATTCTTGCCACACCGTTACAATGCGTAAGTCCCGATATGTGAGATTCTTCACTTCCCGCCTACGCTCAGAATGACAGAATTACCTTACTCAAAACGATTTCATTCTTACTCCAGTGCTCCAGCACTTTTGAGCAATTTCACCACATTAGAATAACCCTTAAACTCAGCTAGCATTAAAGCTGTATAATTTCCCGGATTTTTGTGGTTGAGTTCTGCACCAGCATCAATTAAAATCTTTACTGCATCAGGATAACCCCGATGTGCTGCCCACATTACAGCGGTTGCGCCCGAATCATCGAGCAAGTTGACATCGGCACCTTTTTCGACTAATAATTGGACGATCGCAATATAACCCCGATCGCACGCCTTCATTAAAGCGGTTTTCCCCAAATCCGCCGGGACATTGGGATCAGCACCGCCGTCAAGCAAAGCTTTCACAGTCTCGGTATGTCCGTGAAACGCAGCCAGCGTCAAAGCCGTCTCCCCAAAGTTTTTAGCATTCAGAAAATCAGCCCGATTAGAATTTACTTTTTGCAGCAAAGCCGATACGATCGCACTATGGCCGTGAACAGCCGCCACCAGTAAAGGCGTATCGCCCAACCGATTTCTCGAACCGACACTAGCACCTCGGTTTAATAGCAATTCCACCACATCTTCGCAGCCTTCAATCACCGCAAAATTCAAAGCAGTTTCATCATCTTTATCCTTAGCGTTGATATCCGCGCCCGCATCGAGTAAGATATGGGCGATCGCCGCATTTCCCCCAGCAGCAGCGGCCATCAAAGCCGTGCCCCCATCTCCATTTTTCACATTCGCATTAGCACCCGCACCAAGCAAAGTTTGCACCACATCAGTATTGCCGGCATCCGCAGCCAAAGTTAAAGCAGTTTCTCCGTTTTTGTCGGGAATTTCGACATCAGCACCAGCAGCCAACAGCGCCTCGACAACCGCCAAATTTCCCGCCGTCGCAGCCAGCATCAAAGCAGTTTTGCTCTCTAGATTTTTAACATTAGCATCCGCCCCACACTTGAGCAAAATTCGCACAATTTCAGCGCTTCCTTGACGGACAGCTAAAAACAGCATATAATTGTCAGCAACAGCACCCGCATCCACCAAAGCTTTTACAACAGCTTCATGACCCGATAAAGCAGCTATTTTCAGAGCAGAATCTCCATCTTTATCTCGCACATTTACATCAGCATTAGCATCAAGTAACATCCGCACAACATTGATATCGCCCTTCAGACAAGCCGCCATCAAAGCCGTACTTCCATCATCATTTTTAGCATTAACATCAGCACCTGCAGCCAGCAACAGCCGCACAGAGTCAGCCTGTTTGTGAGCCGCCGCCAGCATCAAAGCCGTCAGCCCAAAACGCCTGCTCACCTGGTTGACATTAGCGTCATTGTTTAGTAGACTACGCACGATTTCTGTATAGCCCTTTTGGGCCGCAAACATCAAAGCCGTCGTCCCCTCAGAGTCTTTGGCGTTAGCGTTAACATTCTTAGCGAGTAAAGCTTGGACGTGAATAATGTTGCCAGTCTTGGCGGCTTGAATCAATACAGCGTCTTGTTTAGTGGCAGCCATAATAGTCTCTCATACCGTATATTTTTACCGTCGCACGAGACGGCCTGACTGGTATGCTAAGTTTTATGAAGTATGTTTGCTAATCCTCAGAACACTATGAATCTCGAAATTCCTCAGTCAGTGAAAGTTTGGAGCCAATTCTTCCACCCAGTTTTAATGTGGGTACTGCTGGCCATCTCATTTTATGCTTTGTATCTCGGCCTGCAAATCCGCCGTACCAGAAGCGCCGAAGGCGAAGTCAAAAAAGAGTTAATTAAGGGCAAATTCAACATCAAGCATCACCAGATGGGTTCTTTGCTGCTAGCCTTGATGGTAACAGGTGCAGTGGGCGGGATGGCCGTCACCTACATCAACAACGGCAAGCTATTTGTGGGGCCGCACTTGCTAGCAGGGTTGGGAATGACGGCAATAATTGCGATCGCAGCCTCGCTGACTCCTTTGATGCAAAAAGGCAGTGATTGGGCGAGAAACACTCACATCTTTCTGAATATTGTGCTGTTAGGGCTGTTTGGCTGGCAAGCGGTATCAGGCGTGGAAATCCTGCAAAGAATTATCAGTAAAATGTGATCGTTTGGGTAAGATTGCTAATTGCTAATTGCCTTAGCGCGATTAGTGATTAGCAATTAAAGTCGGATTTTTTTAGTTGTTTAATAGCCAAGCTTTCCTTTGGATGATATAATAGAATAAAGTTAAATTGAGCGAACAAATTATAAGATTAATTAGGGAGCTTTTTCAAATTCAAAGAAGGAAAGCCATGCTAGAAAACCTGATCAAATACTTTGTCTACGCAACAAAAGGCTATATTACAAAAACGCAATTAATCAAGTTTTTGTATTTAGCAGATCTTTATGCTGTCAAATGGACAAACAAGCAGCTTACTGATTTAGATTGGCGTTATTATTACTATGGGCCTTGGAATGAAGGCATAGACGCTGCTTTAAATCAAATGAATGGCAAAGAGATTTTTCAAGAATCTCAGGGAGACAGTATATTCATCAGACTTGGTGAGGGAGCTGGTAATGTGGATGATTTAAAGTTACCTTTAGGTCTGAAGCTCATGCTTGACAACATCAGGAGAGAATGGGCTGGTGCAGGAGATGATAAACTGAAGCAGTTACTAGATTATGTCTATAGCACTGCTCCCATGCTTGAGGTTAAATATAGCCACGAACCAGAGGAAAAGGTGAGACTTAATCTCTACAAAGAAAGAGAAAAGTTAATGAGTGAATTGGGGTGAGCGAGTGGCTGGACAAAAACCGCGTCAAGGTTGGATTTATTTTATCAATCCCTATAGAGTATCTCTTCGTTGCAAACTCGGTCATCATCATATTTATGAGATAAATCAACCAGGGGAGATTGAATGCAAGACAATTTCTTGCACTCAGGTGATTAATTCGAGTCGGGTTTTTCGGGGAGAGCATCCTTATATCGTTTGGACAAGTGACCAATTTCAAGATGACTCTAAATACATCCAAACTTTGACGCTGATTCCGTTGACTTCACAAGAAACCTATAAAGGTTTGCCAACTGTATATCCGATTAATTCTACAAGCACAAATGGTCTTGATAAGAATTCCTTCGCTCTAGTGCATCAGATATGTACTGTTGATGCTAATTGTTTTAAAGACTCGGAAGGGGATTGGCTTAAGCGAGTTGGACAACTGGATAAAGCAGATAAGGAAGCGATAGAGGAACGTTTAAAGTATTTTTTAAATCTTGGGGATAATCCGGGTGAAGATTGGTTTATTGAAAATGCGTCTATAGAACTTTTACAGAAAGTGTTTAATTATCTGCCAGAGGAAACCACAAAAAGTATGGCCATAGAAAAACTGATCGACGATTTGCGATCGTAGTCAATGAGTAGTAATAGATCGTAGAGGTCAAGAAGGTTTTTGCAGTGGACTTGAGCACTCTCGCTATATCCTGTTAACCTTCTCGATTGTCCAAACGGCATTTAGCCACATCTCACAAAAAAAATTAAAAAAGGCGGCACCCAGATTTGAACTGGGGGTGGAGGTTTTGCAGACCTCTGCCTTACCACTTGGCTATGCCGCCGTCACGTCTGAAATTTGACGTTTTCTTATAGTACACCAAATCTCGAAAATTTTAACATACCTGTCAAAAATTTCGTAAAGCGCAGCTATCCCGTAGGGAATCGCCCTTTTTTCCCACACCTCCAAAACCCATCCGAGGCTATTCTAGAATTACATCGATCGCCCGCAACACCAGCCATGACACCAGTTTCTCCCCTACTTGTCGCCCAAATCACCGACACTCACTTGTTTGCAGAGATCGATCGAGAATGGAAAGGCCTCTCAACAACCCGCACCCTCCAAGCAGTTCTCGATCGCCTGCAACAGATACAGCCGCCGCCCGACTTACTCCTACTCACAGGCGACTTGTCGCAAGACGAAACACCCGAATCATACCAGCGCCTCGTCTCCCTCATCGCCCCCCTCGGAATTCCCGCCTACTGGATACCTGGGAACCACGACAACATCCCAGTCATGGCAGAAATCTTAAATCAGTCGCCTCTTTCCCCAGAAAAATCATGGATGCTAGGAAACTGGCAATTTCTATTACTTTCGAGTGTGGAAGCCGGATGCGACGGCGGGCGGCTTTCTCCAGAAAGCTTGCATTGGCTCGACTCTCAACTGCAAGAAACGGGCGATCGACCTGTTATCATTGCCTTGCACCATCATCCTTTGCCGATCGACTCTGAAATAATGGATGGAATGATGCTGCAGAATGCCGATGAATTTTTAGCAATTGTCGATCGATATCCTCAAATCAAAATCGTTCTTTGCGGCCACATTCACCAAGAATTTCAACAACAGCGGGGCTCAGTTACCTACTTGGGGACACCCAGCACCTGCATCCAACTTTTACCGAAAAGTCATCCGATTATCCTTGATGAAATCCCCCCGGGATTTAGATTGCTTGAATTGGCGATCGACGGTACTTGGAACACCAGAGTTGAGCGAGTTGCTGCAAAGTCGCCACCAAATTAATATTTTTTAGTCTGCCTAAAATTAGTATCAAATTTACATTCTGTTGTCAATACATCAACAGATAGATTTTTTTTAGCAGCCCCATCTTTTATGATATTTATTAACCATAGATTGCAGACATACGTAAACTAGCGAGCTACGAACATAAATGTCGATCGCAATTTAAAAAAACAGGAAAAACTAAATATATGTCTCAACTCAATGGCGTGATGATGCAGTATTTCCACTGGTACAGCCCCGACGACGGCAGCCTGTGGAATCAGCTAGCGAAATCTGCAAAAGATTTAGCCAAAATAGGGGTTACATCCCTGTGGTTGCCACCCGCCTATAAAGGAACTGGCGGCGGTATGGATGTAGGTTACGGCGTCTACGACTTATTCGATTTAGGCGAGTTCGACCAAAAAGGGTCGGTACGCACGAAATACGGCACAAAAGATGAGTATTTGGCCGCGATTAAAGCTGCCCAAGATGCAGGAATTCGGATTTATGCCGATGTTGTCTTCAACCACAAATTAGGTGCCGATGCAGAAGAAGAAGCCGAAGCCACACCCTTCAATCCCGACAACCGGAATGACACCGTAGGCGAATATCAAAAAATCAAAGCTTGGACGCATTTTACCTTCCCCGGACGCGACAAAAAATATTCTAGTATGGAGTGGCATTGGTGGCATTTTGACGCCATTGATTACAATGTTTACAACACAGAAACCCATGCCGTTTACTTGCTAAAAGGCAAAGAATTCGATGGAGGAGTAGACTTAGAAAAAGGTAATTTTGACTACCTCATGGGTTGCGATTTAGATATGGACAACCCAGAAGTCAGCGGGGAGTTAAAATACTGGGGTGAGTGGTATGTCGATACAACAAACGTTGACGGCTTTCGCTTCGATGCCGTCAAACACGTTAAAGCAGAATTTTTCCAAGAATGGTTGGAACACGTTCGCCACTATGCCCAACGCGACCTATTTGCCGTCGGTGAATATTGGTCTTACGAAGTGGAAGCTTTGCACTACTTCATCCAAGCAACGGATGGTAAAGTCTCCTTATTTGACGCCCCCCTCCATTACAACTTCCACGCTGCTAGCAAAGCCGGCAATAGCTACGACTTGCGAACAATTTTTGATAACACCCTCGTCCAACAGCAACCAACCCTCGCTGTTACCTTGGTTGACAACCATGATTCTCAACCATTACAATCCCTAGAATCTGTTGTCGAGGCTTGGTTTAAACCTCTTGCCTATGCTTTAATCTTGCTGCGAAGCGAAGGATATCCGTGCATTTTTTACCCGGATTATTACGGCGCTAACTATAAGGATACAGCAAACGATGGCAACGAATACGAGATTTGGTTAGACAAACATCAGTTTATTCTCGATAAATTCTTGTTCGCGCGCCAAACTTATTCCTACGGCAATCAGTACGATTACTTCGACCACGCCAATACCCTTGGCTGGACGCGACTCGGAGATGAAGAACATCCGGGCGGCATGGCTGTGGTACTCAGTAACGGAGGCGATGGCACCAAGTTTATGGAAGTCGGACAACCGAATCGAACTTATATTGACATCACCGAACACATCAAAGAACCAATCACAACTAATGATGATGGTTGGGCTGATTTTCGGTGTAACGCCGGTTCTGTTTCGGTCTGGGTGCCGCAGCCGTAAGGACTACGTTAAAATTGACGTAATCCTCTGCCTAAAGTAGGGTGTGCACTGCACACCTTACCGCTATAATTAGTACCTTAAACCACTTTTAACTTTCATGATTTTGATGACGGAAACTTGTTTGTAGTGAGGACAAAACTGCTCCTTCTAGTATTATTTTTATGATCTGCGATCGCGCGAAAAAATATTAATCTAAAAAAATATGAAACTTTCAGAAAAAGTTGCCGTTATTACCGGCGGTGGCTCGGGAATTGGTCATGCAGCAGCAATTTTAATGGCCAAGGAAGGCGCAAAAGTTGCTATTATCGATCACATTTTGGAAACGGGGCAAGAAACCGTCCGCCAGTTGGTCAAGGAAGGAGGCTGCGGGCTGGCTATTGCCGCAGATGTTGGAGATTCTCAGCAAATGCAAAAAGCGTTTCAAACAATTTTTGATGAATATCAAAGAATAGATATTTTGTTTGCAAATGCGGGTATTAACGGTGTATGGTCGCCGATAGAGGAGATAGAACCAGATGAGTGGGATCGGACAATTAACACCAACCTCAGAGGAACATTTTTGGCTGTTAAGTATGCTGTTCCTCATCTGAAAAAACAAGGAGGTTCAATTGTAATTACATCCTCGATTAATGGCACCAGAAGTTTCAGGAAAGTTGGTGCCACGGCCTACGCTTGTTCAAAAGCTGCCCAAGTAGCCTTTGCCAAAATGCTGGCGCTAGAACTCGCAGCCTGCCAAATTAGAGTCAATGTGATCTGTCCGGGCGGGGTGCTGACTGCCATTGAGGAAAGCACTGTTAAGCGCCATCTCGATCGCATTCCAGTTGCCCCTGATTCCATTCAAGATATGATTCCTTTGACTGATAATACCGCCGGTTCTAGCGAAGAAGTCGCCCAATTAGTGTTATTTCTGGTATCACATTCCTCCAGCTTCATCACAGGTACTGAAGTCTGGATTGATGGTGGCGGTTCTTTGATTTAAAATCTCAATAGTTTATTTTTATTACTCGGCGGTTGAAACGGATTCTACACAAACGAAGTCGCAGCAGAGGGGCACTTAAGAAATAAGAATTTCTAATGACTAACTCTCCATTGTTGAACAGCAGTTTGCAATGTCTGCGGCAGCCACTTATCGTACTGAGGATAAACAGGCAAACGCTGCACAAGTTGCCATCCCGATGTTGCTAAAATTTCTGTTAAAGTTTGGTGTTGCAGGTGAGGATAATCGGGATTAACTTCATCCCGTGGCCCAATTCCTCCTAAATCTCTAGCACCTGCGTCTAAACAAGCCAGCAATATGTCTGGCTGTGCAACTAAATTCGGGGGAATTTGCAGCCTGATTTCAAATGGTAAAATGCTGCGGGCGATCGCAATTACTTCGGGCATTTTTGTAGCATCAAAAACTTCACCGTCCCAACTTTGCTGATTTCCCGGACTGTGTGGCTGGAGGATAACTTCTTGAATGTGATTGTAACGCAAATGAATCCGGGCGATCGCCTCTAATGTCTCCACCCAATCGGCCTCACTTTCCCCAATTCCCAGCAGCAAACCAGTTGTAAACGGAATCTTCAATTCCCCAGCCCATTCTAACTGTTGCAGCCGCAGCGCCGGCACTTTACTCGGTGCGTGCCGGTGAACAGTTTGTAACAAATGTGGCGCAAGCTGTTCTAGCATCAGCCCCATCGATACATTTACCTCTTTTAACTGTGCCATCTCCTCAAAGCTGAGCGGCCCCACATTAGTATGCGGCAAAAATCCCAGAGCAAGTGCGAGTTCGCACAAATCGTAAATCCGCTGCAACCAAGCTTTTCGCCGTTGACTGTGAGGGTGTACCTCGCCGCTGAGGATCAGAATTTCAATTACACCTTGAGTTTGCAGGAACTTGAGCTGTTTTTCGGCTTCTGGTAGCGTCAGCCAAGGACTTAGCAGGGGTTCTGCCCGAAAATTGCAATAGGTGCAGCGGTTAAAACACTCGTAAGTGGGAACCAGAGTATAAGCAGGGCTGTAGGTGACGGTGCGGGACATTCCTTGGGACTTTTATCGATCGGATTTGAGCAACAACATATATCTGTCCGTGTAAGTTTTGCGGTTGGCGATCGCAACCCTTCATCTATCTT
Source organism: Microcoleus sp. Pol17C6 (assembly GCF_036701145.1). Lineage (NCBI taxonomy): Bacteria > Bacillati > Cyanobacteriota > Cyanophyceae > Oscillatoriales > Microcoleaceae > Microcoleus > Microcoleus sp. Pol17C6. The sequence goes on along the minus strand of NZ_JAUBQH010000059.1, from coordinate 743 downwards.
AACACTGACGCAAGCCCGGAATCTCGTTGCCCAGGTAGATTATGAGTATTCTTCTTTCGTGGGCGATCGTCCACAAATTCCGCATTCTGCTTTTAAACTCCTTATACAGCAAGCCTTATGGCTTTTTAAAAGCATAATTTATGACACCTATAAGAAAAACTGTGCTTAAAAGGCCTTTACAAACTGAAATAAAAGCTTTATGTTTATTTACATGGCGGAATACAAAGCCGTCACGAACATTGAAAACCAAATAAAGCAATCATAAACAAATGACAACAACCTTACAGCAGCGCGAAAGCGCCAATGTCTGGGAACGCTTTTGTGAGTGGGTAACATCAACCGACAACCGCATTTATGTAGGTTGGTTCGGCGTCTTGATGATTCCTACCCTCCTGAGCGCCACCATCTGCTACATCATCGCCTTCATCGCTGCCCCTCCAGTGGACATCGACGGCATCCGCGAACCAGTAGCAGGTTCCTTGATGTACGGTAACAACATCATCACAGGTGCAGTTGTTCCTTCATCCAACGCCATCGGCTTACACTTCTACCCAATCTGGGAAGCAGCTTCCCTCGATGAGTGGTTGTACAACGGCGGCCCTTACCAATTGGTAATTTTCCACTTCCTGATCGGTGTATTTTGCTACATGGGTCGCGAATGGGAATTGTCCTACCGCTTAGGTATGCGTCCTTGGATCTGCGTCGCTTACTCTGCACCAGTTGCAGCAGCCACCGCAGTATTC